>JAODNL010000431.1 GCA_025465405.1 Pseudonocardiales bacterium
GCGGCCGCGATCGCCGGCGGGATAGGCCTCGCGGCCAGCGGGAACCTCGATCCCAGCCGCGCCAACCCATCCATGTTCGAACCGGTGCACGGCTCCGCGCCCGACATCGCCGGTCAGGGCAAGGCCGACCCGACCGCCGCCGTGCTGTCGGTGTCGATGCTGCTCGAGCACCTCGGTGAGCCGGACGCGGCGGCGCGCGTCGAGGCGGCCGTCGCGGCGGAGCTGGCGTCGCGGGACCCGAAGCGGCCCGGGTCGACGGCCGAGATCGGCGAGCGCCTCGCGAAGGCCGCCGCTGGCTAGCGGCAGAATCATGTGGCACACTCGGGCCGTGCGCTTCAGCTCACTCATTATCACGTAGCGCGTCGGACCCAGCTCCACTCCGACGCGCAGACCCTCCGCATCCGCGGGGGGTCTTTTGTTTTGATCGAACACCCGACCGGCAAGGACGTTCTGATGCAGACCGACGATTTCCACGTCTTCGACACGACGCTGCGTGACGGAGCCCAGCGCGAAGGCATCACGTACTCGGTGGCCGACAAGCTAGCGGTGGCCCGGCTGCTCGACCAGCTCGGAGTCGGCTTCATCGAAGGCGGCTGGCCGGGTGCCATGCCGAAGGACACCGAGTTCTTCGCCCGGGCCGCCGACGGCGAGCTCGCCCTGAAGAACGCGGTGCTCGTCGCGTTCGGCGCTACCCGCAAAGCCGGCGTGCGGGTCGAGGACGATCCGCAGGTCCGGGCGCTGCTCGACTCGCGCGCGTCGGTCGTGACGCTCGTGGCGAAGTCCGACGTGCTGCACGTCGAGCGGGCGCTACGGACCACCGTCGAGGAGAACCTGGCGATGGTGCGAGACACGGTGGCGTTCCTGCGCGCCGAGGGCCGGCGCGTCTTCCTCGACTGCGAGCACTTCTTCGACGGTTACAAGCACGACCCCGACTACGGCGTCCGGGTCCTGGACGCCGCCGCCGAGGCCGGCGCCGATGTCGGCGTCCTGTGCGATACCAACGGCGGCATGTTGCCGATGGGCGTGCACGACATCGTGACGGACGTGCGCCGGCGCGCCGGCATCCGGCTCGGCATCCACACGCAGGACGACACGGGCTGCGCCGTCGCCAACACCCTGGCCGCCGTCGATGCCGGTGCGACCCACGCGCAGGGAACGGCGAACGGCTACGGCGAGCGGGCCGGCAACGCGAACATCTTCTCCGTGCTCGGCGGCCTGGTGACCAAGATGGGCATGGACGTGCTGCCTGACGGCTGCCTCGGCGAGATGCAACGCGTCTCGCACGCGATCGCCGAGATCGCGAACCTCGCACAGGACACGCATGCGCCGTATGTCGGTGCCTCCGCCTTCGCGCACAAGGCCGGTTTGCACGCGTCCGCGATCAAGGTGTCGCCCGAGCTGTACAACCACCTCGACCCGGAGCTCGTCGGCAACGACCAGCGCATCCTGGTCACCGAGATGGCCGGACGCGCGTCCGTCGAACTGAAGTCGCGCGAGCTCGGCGTCGACGTCACGGCGCGGCCGGACGTGGTGAGCAAGGTCGTCGACCGGGTCAAGGAACGGGAGTCCGACGGCTGGTCCTACGAGGCCGCCGACGCCTCGTTCGAACTGCTACTGCGCGACGAGCTGGACGGCGACGACGCGGCGCAGCCGTTCACCGTCGAGTCCTACCGTGTGATCGTCGATCGCCGCGAGGACGGCGCGATGGTCAGCGAGGCCACCGTGAAGGTCGTCGCGGCCGGCGAGCGGGTCATCTCCACCGACGAGGGCAACGGTCCGGTCAACGCGCTCGACCGCGCCCTGCGCAAGGCGCTCGAGCGGGTCTACCCGCGGCTGGCCGATCTCGAGCTCACCGACTACAAGGTGCGGATCATGCCCGGCAAGCACGGCACCGACGCGGTGACCCGAGTGCTGATCGAGACCTCGGACGGTCAGCGGGAATGGACCACCGTAGGTGTGCACGGCAACGTGATCGAGGCGTCGTGGCTGGCGCTGCACGACGCCGTCCGCTACGGCCTACTACGCGAGCCGCTCCGACCGTGACCGGCTCGGCGACGGCCGCATCGAGGCGAGCACGCAGGTGTCACAGCTGTGCGTGCAGTCCGTTCCGCTGCCATCGTGCGCGCAGACATCGGTGACGTGCATCTCGGCGGCGTCGTGATCGTGCCCGCAGCCGCACGCGAGGTCGCCGCCGTTGCGTTCGTTGACGGCGGCCTCGATAGCCGCGTCCAGGCGCTGCTCCGCGACGTCGAGCTTGATGCTGTGCGCGACGCCCCAGGCGGCGAGGGCGACGACCGCAGCGATCGCCAGCGCGACCGCCGAGAACACCCGGACGACGCCGGGCGTGGTACCGGTCAACGCGACGGTGCCGACCGTGACGAACAGGACCGCGAACAGCCCCAGCGTGGCCGCCAGCCGGCGGCGGCGATCGACGGGTATGCCGGACAGCGCGGAATTCACGGCTACGAGTATGCGCGATAGCGTCGTCGGGCGCTGCCCCGGCCCCGGTAGCGTTAACCATCGTGCGTATCGCCCGCTTCGTTCATCCTGGTTCGGCCTCCACACCCTCCGGCGTGCTCTGGGGAACGGTCGAAGGGCCGGCTGACGCCCCGCTCGACGCCTTGACCGTCGCCGCGATCGACGGGCACCCGTTCGCCTCGATCAGCTTCACCGGCGAGCGCTGGGCGCTGCCCGACGTGCGGCTGCTGTCGCCGATCCTGCCGAGCAAGGTGGTGGCCGTCGGCAAGAACTACCTCGACCATGCCCGTGAGATGGGCGGTGAGGCGCCCGCGACCCCGGTCATCTTCCTCAAACCATCCACGTCGGTGATCGGCACGGGCGACACGATCCGGCTGCCACCCGACTCCGTACGCGTCGACCACGAGGGCGAGCTCGCGGTCGTGATCGGCCGCCCCGCCCGTGACGTCAGCCGTGAGAACGCCATGGCCCACGTCCTCGGTTACACAGCGGCGAACGACGTCACCGCACGCGACCAGCAGAAGGCCGACGGGCAGTTCACCCGCGCCAAGGGGCACGACTCGTTCTGCCCGATCGGGCCGTGGATCGAGACCGTGCTCGACCCCCGCGATCTGCGGCTGGCCGCGCGCGTCAACGGCGAGGTGCGTCAGGACGGGCGTACCAGCCAGATGATCCACGACATCCCGACCCTGATCGCGTTCATGTCAGCCGTCATGACGCTGCTGCCCGGCGACGTGATCCTGACCGGCACGCCCGCCGGAGTCGGGCCGATCACCGACGGCGACACGGTGACGATCGAGATCGAGGGCATCGGCGAGCTCACGAACCCGGTGCGTCCCAAGTGAGCTCGCAGATCCGCGTCCGGTTCTGCCCGTCGCCCACTGGCAACCCGCACGTCGGCATGGCCAGAACTGCCTTGTTCAACTGGGCCTTCGCGCGCCACAACGGCGGCACATTCGTCTTCCGCATCGAGGACACAGACGCCGCGCGCGATTCGGAGGAGTCGTACCACCAGCTCGTCGATTCGCTGCACTGGCTGGGCATGACGTGGGACGAGGGCCCTGAGATCGGTGGTCCGTACGCCCCGTACCGGCAGAGCGAGCGGCGTGAGATCTACGCCGAGGTCGTCGCCAAGCTGGTAGCCGGCGGGCACGTGTACGAGTCGTTCTCGACGGCTGAGGAGATCGAGGCCCGGCACCGGGCGGCCGGACGCGACCCGAAGCTGGGCTACGACAACTACGACCGCACGTTGACCGACGAGCAGAAGCTCGCCTTCCGTGCGGAGGGCCGCGACCCCGTGCTCCGGCTGCGCATGCCGGATGAGGACGTCACCTGGACCGACCTGGTGCGCGGCGAGGTGACGTTTGCGGCCGGCTCGGTGCCGGACTTCGTCGTGGTGCGTGGCAACGGTGATGCCCTGTATCCATTGGTGAATCCGGTGGATGACGCCCTGATGAAGATCACGC
The DNA here is from genome assembly GCA_025465405.1 of Pseudonocardiales bacterium. Classification (GTDB taxonomy): domain Bacteria; phylum Actinomycetota; class Actinomycetes; order Mycobacteriales; family Jatrophihabitantaceae; genus RYN-117. The sequence continues at coordinate 3,945 of JAODNL010000431.1, forward strand.
ACGTGCTGCGCGGCGAGGACCTGCTGCCGTCCACCCCGCGGCAGATCGCCCTCTACCGCGCGCTCATCGCCGTCGGCCTCACCGACTTCGTGCCGGAGTTCGGCCACCTGCCCTATGTCATGGGTCAGGGCAACAAGAAGCTGTCCAAGCGCGACCCCGAGTCCAACCTGCTCGCCTACCGCGAAGCCGGCTACGTGCCCGAAGGCCTGGTCAACTACCTCGCGCTGCTCGGCTGGTCGATCGACCCGGACCGCGACGTCTTCACGCCGGAGGAGCTGATCGCCGCCTTCGATATCAGGGACGTCAACGCCAACCCGGCTCGCTTCGACCCGAAGAAGTGCGAGGCCATCAACGCCTCGCACATCCGGATGCTGGCGCCGGAGGACTTCGCGTCGCGGTTGGCCGGTTACGTCGCGCGGGCCGGACTGGCCGCTTCCGACGCGTTGATCGCACGCGCGGCGCCGCTCGTGCAGGAGCGCATCCAGACGCTCGTGGAGGGCGTGGAGATGCTGCGCTTCCTGCTTGTCGACGACGACGCGTTCCACGTCGACGAGGCCGCTGCCGCCAAGCAGCTCGGCGAGGAGGGGCAAGCGGTCGTGGCGGCCGCGATCCCGGCGCTCGAGGCGCTTGCGGATTGGAGCGCGCCGACGATCGAGGAAGCCCTGCGCGCGGCGCTGGTGGACGGGCTCGGGCTCAAGCCGCGCAACGCGTATGGCCCGGTGCGCGTGGCGGTCACGGGCCGGACCGTGTCGCCGCCGCTGTTCGAGTCGCTGGAGCTGCTCGGCCGCGAGCGGTCGCTGTCCCGGCTGCGGGCGGCGCTGGCGTAGGTCGCTATTGCCGCTGGCGGACCCAAAACTGTAACGTGTTCTCATTCCGGTGACCGTCGTCCCACCGGTGTGACTCCGCGCAAGGACGGTGGACTGTGACCGCTCAGCTGACCCCGGACACCGCCTCGGGTGTCGCCCAGACCTTCGACCTCACCCACCCGGCGACGGGTGCGCACGTCGGCACGTTTCCGGTGCATACGGCCGACGACGTCGCTGCCGCCGTTGGCCGCGCCCGCGAGGCCCAGTCGTGGTGGGGTGGACTGAGCTTCGCCGAGCGCAAGCGGCGGATGATCCGCTGGACTGCGTATCTGGCGAAACGTTCGGACGAGATCTGCGAACTGGGCAATCAGGAGACCGGCAAGCCCAAGGGTGACGTCCTGTTCGAGCTGATGGCCTCGCTCGAGGACATCAAGTGGGCGGCGACGAACGCCGAGCGTGTCCTCAAGCAACGCAAGGTGAATCCGGGTGCGGCGATGATCAACTTTGAGGCCCGCCTGGAGTACCTGCCGCTCGGCGTGGCTGGTGTCATCGCACCCTGGAACTTCCCGCTCTACACGCCGTTCTGCGGCATGGCCTACGCGCTCGCGGCGGGCAATGCCGCCGTCGTCAAGCCCAGCGAGTTCAGCTCGGCGACGGGCGTCTATGCGGTCGAGTCGTTCGCCGCGGCGAACCCCGATGCCCCGGCTGGGCTCGTCGGCTGGGGCACCGGCTTCGGCGAGACCGGCGCGGCCCTGTGCCGATCGGGGGTCGACAAGCTCGCATTCACCGGCTCGGTGCCGACCGGGCGGCGCGTCATGGCCGCGTGCGCCGAGACGTTGACGCCGGTCCTTCTGGAACTCGGTGGCAAGGACGCGACGATCGTGGCCGAGGACGCCGACCTGGACGCGGCGGCGGGCGCGATCGTCTGGGGCGGCTACTGGCACGCGGGACAGGCCTGTGTCGGCATCGAGCGGGTGTACGTCGTCGAATCGGACCGCGCCGAGTTCCTGCGGCGCGTCAAGGAGCGGGCCTCGAACGTGACGGTCGGGCTGGACGAGCTCAGCGACTACGGTCCGATGACGATGCCCGGGCAGATCGACGTCGTGCGCCGGCACGTCAGTGACGCGTTGGACCGCGGCGCCACGGCGCTGGTCGGCGGCCTCGACTCGATCAAGCCGCCCTACATCCACCCGATCGTGCTGGTCGACGTGCCGGAGGACTCGCCGGCGGTGCGGGAGGAGACGTTCGGGCCGGTCGTCGTCATCAACACGGTGCCGGACGTCGACGAGGGCGTCCGCCGGGCCAACGCGACCGACTTCGGCCTGGCCTCGTCGGTGTTCTCGGCCTCGCGCGGGCCCCAGATCGCCGCCCGGCTTCGCGCGGGCGGCACCACGATCAACTCGGTGATGACGTTCGTCGGCATCCCGTCGCTTCCGTTCGGCGGTGCCGGCGACAGCGGCTTCGGCCGCTTCCATGGTGACGACGGGCTGCGCGAGTTCAGCCGTCCCAAGGCGACGACGCGCAAGAAATTCGGCATGGGCAAGGAGATGCAGGAGTTCCCGCGTACCAAGCAGCAGTACCAGATCGTGCGCCGGGTGCTCCGTCTCAAGTTCGCCCGCCCGCGCCGCTAGCCCCGCCGCGAGCCACCTGACTCCCGTTGGTCCTCCC
>JAODNL010000479.1 GCA_025465405.1 Pseudonocardiales bacterium
GTGGACGAGCCACACGGGCCGCCGGCGTTGGACACCACGATCGACCAGTCGGTGGCGAAGGTCGGCAGCAGCGGATCGGCATTGTCGTAGCTCACCACGATCTGCGGATTCGCGCGCGGGCTCGCATCCGACCAGGCCGCGTGGAAGTTGCCAGCGTTCACGTTGGTCACCGGCACCGGGATCGCCACCGTGCCAGTCAGCTGGGGCGAGGTCGCGCCGCCGAAGAGCAGCGTCCCGGTGCCGTTCTCCTGCAGCTGACCCTGCACCGAGCAGGCGCCGTTGTACTGCGTTCGGTTGATGCCCTCGAACGTCAGGGGTTGTGAAGGGTCGATCGCCGACCGGCTCAATGGCGCCGAGGTGTTGCCGCACGTCAGCGAGCCGTTGACGAGGTCGAACCTCTCGCCGTTGGACGTCGCGCTGCTCACTCCGCTGATATCGACCGTCAACGTGCCTTGAACAGCGTCCGCGGTGCTGAATGTCGCGGACAGCCCGAGCTGCGGCCAATCCGACACCGCCACCTGGACGGGCACCGGGCCGACCGAGATCTGCGCTTCCGGATGCCGCGGCGGCGCCACGGCGACCTGGACCTGGTAGGTCTGCCCGGGCGCGATGCCGGGGAAGCTCGCTGTGGTGTCGGCGGTCGGGCCCGTTGTGGCGATCACCTGACCGGCGGACAGCAGCTGGTAGGTGAACTGCGCGCCCACGCCGCCGGTCGAACGCACCGGATCAGCGCCGAGCCGAAGGCTCACGGTCGCGGTAGTGGTGGTGCCGTGCTGCGTCTTCCCGGCGGGGATGCTGGGAACCACGCTGATGTCCGCGGCGATCGGATTGCTCCAGCTGTACGAGCAGCCACCGGCCGAGCCGGGTGTACCCACCGCGCCCTGATCCCCGATGCCGACGATCTGGAAGGCCAGGCCGTGACCGAGCAGGTCGGTGCTACCCGGATAGGTCGTACGGAACGTGTGCTGGGTCGGATCGCCGGCGACCGAGATCGTGGCCGGCGCGGTGGACAGGCCCGGCAGCCCGTCGCACAGCTGCGGCACGACGTTCCAGCTGGAGCTCGGTACGCAACCCTGCCGGATCCCTCCGCACGAGTTCCACGTGATCGTCCAGTTCCCGGAGCTGTCCGTGCTCACGCGGACATTGGTGGCCGCGGCCGGTCCTTCCGGTCCGGTCGCGACCTGCACGGGGATCGACGGCGTGCCGGCGCCGTTGATGAACGCGGTCACCGCGATCTCGTACCGGGTGCCGGGGAACAGTCCGGTCAGGTTCACGCCGTCCTGGCCCTGCACCGTGACCGACGACGGCGGGGACGGCGCTGAGGAACCGAGCAGCGTCACCGACACCGCATAGGTCGACGGCGCGCAGTCCTGCGTGTCCAGCAGCGGGTAGCTCCACCGCAGCTGCACCGACCGCGATCCCGGCGTGGCTTGGGTGATCGTCGGGATGTGCGGGATCTGCTGGATCGTCTTGCAGCGCAGCTCGTTGTTGATCGGCTGCACCGGCTGCGGCGCGGGCTTCTGACCCTTCTTCGGCGGCAGCTTGCGACCCTTCGGCAGGTGCGCGTCGGTCAGCGCCGACGCCCCGCCGGCCGCGTTCAACGACACCGCGGCGCTCTTGTCGATGACGACGGGGGGCCGGCTGCCGTCGGTGAACAGGGCCACTGCCTGCACGTGATTCGGCGAGTCGAAGACGACCCGGCTGCCGCGGGCCACGACGTAGGCGTCGCTGAAGTCGGCGGCCTCGACGGCGTGCCCGCTGGCGCTCATGACCACGGGGTAGCCGCCGGCGCCGTGGATCGGCTGGACCGCGCCGGACTGGCTGATCTGCCAGATCTGGCCGGTCGTGCCGGAGTCCATCGTGTAGAGCTGGCTGTCGCTCGCCGCGGGCGTGGCCAGCCGCGTCTGCGGTGGGATTCCGATGATCTGGGCCCGCCCGGCCACTGGCCCGGCGTCGGCGCCGACCGACACGACGCTCCATCCGGTCGACGAGTGGTAGAGGAAGCGCAGCCGCCCCGTCGCGTTCGAGGCGGCCAGGATCTGGTCGACGCCGGACAGGCCGGTCACGGCGGCGGTGCGGCTCGTGCCGTCGGTGTCGAAGACCCGCACCGAATCCGCGGATGCCACGCCTACGAGGTCACCCCCGGTGCCGTCGGAGTTGCGCACGGCGGCCCCGACCGTCGCGATGCCGGGCACCGCGCCGTGGTCGGTCGTGGCGAGCGTCGCCCCGGCGTCGCTACCGGCCGGCACGCTGAGCTGGCGGATCGTGCGGGCGCCGCCCCGCCCGACGAGCAGCCACAGGGCACCGTTGGCACTCATCGCGGCGCCGGCCGCCGTGGTGCTCGCCTCGGCCATCGTGGTGGACGCGCGCGGCGTGACCTTCGCGCCCAGTCCGGTCGCCGTCTGGACGGTCGACTGCCCGACCAGGAAGACCGACGTGCCCGAAGGGCCGGCCTGCACGATGTAGGCCGACTCACCGGACGGGATGCCGACCGAGCGCGTCTGGCCGGAGGCCCTGGGCAGCGGGACGCCCCCACCTGCCGTTTTGACCACGAAGCCGGTCGCATCGACCATGTTGAACTCGCCGGAGACCGAGTTGAGCAGAAGCGTGCCGTTGGTCAACGGCGTCACCGCGAGATCCGCCGGGCTCTTCGCGCTCACCTGCGTGTTGGCGCCGACGAGCCGGACCGTCGGCTTGCCGTCGGTGAGGTCGACGGCGACCGGCGCGCGCTCGTCGTTCAGGAACACCGAGCCGTAGAAAAGCTGGAACGAGCGGGCCTTGTTCGGCTTCACGAGGTCGGAGGCCACCGCGATGCCGCTCGCGGCGAGAACGAGGACCGCGATCATGGCGGCCGTCTGGCGTCGGCTGGGGGCAAGGCTCGGCTTCGCCGACGGGCCCGGACGGAATCCGTCCGCGTCGCGCCGGCGACCTACCACAGCACCTCCACTCGGGCAATGAGCGGAATGAGAATATAGGAGGAACCGCGAAATGTAAGCCCTGCGTGTGGTCAGGATGCGGAGCGGCGCTGCCTGATCGAGACCACCGACGCCAATGCGGTGGCGTTCGCGCGCTCGGCCATGGCTCGTCCGTAGTGCGCGACGAGCTGGTCGGTCATTCGCGACCAGGTGCGCCCGACGACGGAGGCCCGGGTGCGCGAGCGGACCTGGTCGAGGGTCTCGCGGTCGTCACGAACCGCCGCGACCTGGGCGGCGAGCACCGCCGGGTCGTCCCCGGCCCAGAGCCAGCCGTTGTCGCCGTGGCGGACCAGGTCGAGCGGCCCACCGTGCGCCGCCGTGACCACCGGGACGCCCGCGCACAGCGCCTCCTGCACGACCTGGCAGAACGTCTCGTCCGCGCCCGGATGCACCAGCAGGTCCAGCGACGCCATCGTGCGGCCGAGTTCCGCGCCCGTCAGCTGACCGGTGAACCGGGCACCGGGCATCCGGCGCTGGAGTGCCGCCCGCTTCGGCCCGTCGCCGACGACCACGACGCCCACCCCGGCCAGCTCGCAGATCGGCGCGAGCAGGTCGACGCGCTTCTCGGCGGCGAGACGTCCTACGTAGCCGACAAGAAGGCGGCCGAAACCCCCGGGGCCGAGCAGGTCGGAGCGCAACCGCTCGTCGCGCCGCGCCGGCGTGAACTGCTCCGAGTCGACGCCGCGGGACCACATCGCGAGCGGTCCGATGCCGTGCCGGCGCAGCTGGTAGGCGGTGCTGCTGGACGGGACGAGCGTCAGGTCCGCGCTGTTGTGCACGCGGCGGATCCACGACCACAGCAGCGGGGTCCCGATGCCCAGCCGGTAGCGCCGCACGAAGCCGGACAGGTCGGTCTGAAAGACGGCCACTGAGGCGACGCCGAGCTGGTTGGCCGCCTGGACCGCGGACCAGCCGAGCACGGCCGGCGAGGCGAGGTGGACCACGTCGGGGTCCAGGTCGGCCAGCACGTTCACGAGCGACGAGGACGGCCGGGCGACCGTGAGGCCGCGGTAGCCGGGTAGCGCGATCGACGGGACGCGGACCACCTCGATCCGGTGCCCGGACGCGCTGCGGTAGGTCTCGCCGCTGGGTGCCACGACGACGGGCTCGTGCCCGCGCTCGGCCAGCTGGTCGGCGACGCGGATGACGGAGTTGACGACGCCGTTCACCGCAGGGGTGAACGTCTCTGCCACGAGCGTCACACGCACGGCTCAGACGATCCGCAGCCGAGGCGACGCGACGACGTTCACGACACGGCGGATACCCAAACTTCCGGTGGCCGGCCGGCGACGCGGAAATCGGCCCCGCCCGGTGCATCCGCCCGGTACGGCACTGACTATCCTGCGGTGGAGGCAAGCGTGAGCGGCCCGAAGACGACCTGCCCCCAGCGCCTGCGAACGTACCGAGGAGGCCGAGTGACCACGACCGCCGAGCCCACTGCGGCCGAGTCGCCCGAGCCGCTCACCCCTCGACCGATCGTTGCGCGGCCGTTCCCGGTCCACGAGGCCACCAAGGGCTCATTGCTCGGCCAGATGCTCCGCACGACCGATCACAAGTTGATCGGCCGCATGTACCTCGTCACGTCGCTGATCTTCTTCGCCCTCGGCGGCGTCATGGCACTGCTGATGCGCATCGAGCTGGCGCGTCCAGGCATGCAATACCTGACGCCGG
>JAODNL010000450.1 GCA_025465405.1 Pseudonocardiales bacterium
CATCGCCGGTGAGGCTCGCGGTCCACTCGGCGATGATCGCGTCGACTTCGTCGGCGTTCAGGTCGCGATCCTTGTAGTACGCGTAGCGCGGATCAGTGGCCAGGTCGGCCCGATTCATCGCTCCGCACAACCGCTCGAACAGCGAGTCGTTGTTGACGCCGATGCTGATGTAGCCGTCGGACACCGGGAAAATCCCGTAGCCGGCGGTACGCAGGTCGAACCGGTTGGCGTTGGCGATCTGGGCCCCGGTCACAGCGCAGGCGTTGAGCGCGAACAGGGTGCGCACCATCGACAGATCCAGGTGCTGGCCGAGCCCGGTGCGCTCGCGCGCGAACAGGGCAGTAGTGATCGCGGCGTAGCTGGCCATGCCGGTGGCCATGTCGCCCAGCGGCAGCCCGAGCATCAACGGGGTGCCGAACTTGTCCCGGGTCATGCCGGTCACGCTGCTCTCACCCTCGGCCACGATGGCCAGCCCGCCGCGCGTGGCCAGCGAGCCCGCGGACTCGATGCCGCCGTAGAGGCTGATCGACGCCGTGATCAGCCTCGGGTTGCCGGCCCGCAGCTCACGCAGGTTGAGCCCCAACCGAGCCAACGCGCCCGGGGCGAAGTTCTCGACCACCACGTCGGCCGAGTCGGTCAATCGCAGCGCGATCTCCAACCCCCGCGGGTTCTTGAGGTCGAGCGCGATGCTGCGCTTGCCCCGGTTGATCGCCGCGTTGTACGAGCTCAGCTCGGTACCGTCCGGGCCGACCCGGCGCGGACCGCGGATGCGGGCGTACTCCCCGCCCGGCGGCTCCACCTTGACGATGGTCGCGCCGGCGTCGGCCATGAACTGGGTACAGAACGGCCCGGCGAGGATGTGGGTGAAGTCCACGACGCGGACTCCATCGAGGGGCCCGGTGGTGTTGGACATCCTGCTCGCTCCCTGCTCTCAGAAATGCGTGTCTACACCGCTACTTGCGCTAGCTCAAACTCCCTGGGCCCACACCAGGACCGGAGGCGCGGTGGCCAGGTCCATCGAGTCGGTCCCGTGGATCTGGCCGGCCTGCGTGGCAGCGGCCACCGCGGCGAAGGCCCCGGATACGTCGTCGGTGTCTATCTCGTAGACCGCCACGTACCGCGTCGGTCCGCCGGTGCCCTCGACGTCGACTTGCCGGTACCGACTCACGACCGTCACCGACGGGATGGTTCGGCGGATCTCGCCGACGTGAGTGTTGTCGTACCAGTCGTTGAAGGCGGCTTCGGTGTCCGGCCCGGCTGGGCTGGTGAAGACGATGAGCACTGCCTTTGCCATGAGCTCTCCTCAGAGTTCGGCCGGGGCTTCGACGAGTGCGAGCCCGGTTGCTGTCGCCGCTCTACTGTCCCGCGCCCCGATGATGGCGCTGTCCAGGGCGTCGATGACCGCCGCGCGGACGACGGCCACGGGGTCGAGCACGTTCTCCTCGACGATCCCATCGGCGACGCCCAGCCGCACCAGGTCGGCCGCCCGCAGCCCCAGGGCGGCGGCCAGCTCGGGGGCCTGACCGGCGTCGCGGTAGAGGATCGTGGCTCCGGCCTGCGGGCCGATCACCGAGAACACCGCCTTGGACAGCATCAGCAGGCGGTCGGCGTGGGCCAGGGCCATCGCCCCGCCACTCCCGCCCTCGCCGACACACAGCGCAACCGAGGGGACGCGGGCCGCAGCGATCGCCTGCAGCGTACGGGCGATCTCGCCGGCCACCCCGTCGGCCTCGGCTGCGGGGCCGGGCTCGGCGCCGGGGGTGTCGATGAGGGTGAGGATCGGGACCGACAACCGGTGGGCCAGGGCGATCGCCCGCTGGGCCAGCCGGAAGGCAGCCGGTCCGGGGCGGGCCGCCGCGTCGTCGAGGGCGTGTCGATCGGTCGCCACGACGACCACCTGTCGCCCGTCGATACGAGCCAACCCGGCCCGAAGCGAGCGGTCGCGGCCACGCAGCTCGATCCAACCGTCGGTCAGCCACGCGGCCCACTCCAGGCCGGACGGCCGCTGCGGAGCGCGGGCGGCCAACACGCACTCCCACGCGTCCGGCTCGGTGAGAACGGCCGAGCGCCGCTCTGGTCGCTCCGGGCGATTGGCCGGCAGCACCAGCGGCTGGCAGTCTCCGGCCAGCACGGCGGCAAACCAGTCCAGCCGGTCGGCCGCCGGCACCAGGCTGTCCACCAGGCCGTTGGCATAGGCCGACTCGGCGGTGTGCGACGTAGGCGGCGGGTACTGCCCCGTCACCTCGGCCACGACCCTCGGGCCGCCGAACCCGATCACTGCGCCCGGCTCGGCGCCCCGCACGTCGGCCAGCGAGGCCCACGAGGCGTAGACGCCGCCGGTGGTGTGCGGCGTGTAGATCGCCGCCCACATGAGCCCGGCCTCGGCGTAGCGCTGGACGGCGCTGACCGTGCGGCCCATCTGGATCAAGGACAGCATGCCCTCCTGAAGGCGGGCGCCACCGCTGGCCACGACGGCCGCCAGGGGCAGCCGGCGCTCCCGAGCTCGGTCGAAGGCGCGCACGATCATCTCACCGGCGGCGACCCCCATCGTGCCGCCGACATGGTCGAACCGGCACTCGATCAGAGCGATCGGACGATCCCGCAACCGGATCACGCCGGTACGAACCGATTCCTCACCGGGGCCGGGCGGGTGGTAGCCAGGGAACTGCAACGGGTCCACCGACACCAGCGAGTGGTCCCACGTCTCCTCGAAGGAGACAGGGGCTAGGTTCGCACGCTCGTTGGCGACTCGCTCAGGTCTCATAGCTGTAGAAGCCGCGGCCCGTCTTGCGCCCCAGCCAGCCCATCCGCACGTACTGCTTGAGCAGCGTCGGCGGCCAGTACTTCGGGTCGCGGTACTCCTCGTACATCGAGGCGGCCATGTCCTGCACGATGTCCAGGCCGATCAGGTCGCTGAGCGCGAACGGGCCCATGGGGTGGTTGAAGCCGAGCTTGAGCACCTCGTCGATCGACTCCTTGGTCGCCACGCCG
>JAODNL010000458.1 GCA_025465405.1 Pseudonocardiales bacterium
TCGGTGGCGAGCCTGGCGCCGGCAACGAGACCGGCGACCGCATTCGGATTGGGTAGGTCGCGCAGCAACCCTACGAGCTGGTCTGACTCGGCAACCATGAGGCGGGACTCTTCAAGCTCCGCCGCAACCTGCTCAACGGCACCCGCAAGCAGACCATCCACCGTGCGGCGTCCGCTCAGCGACCAGGGGTGAGTCGGGCGCAGACGCGCCGACCGGGCCGCGGCGGGAAACGCGCGCAGCGCCACCTCAACCTCTCGGCGCTGGTCGGCGGATGTAGCGAGGTAACTGACCGGAACCGGAGCGGTCGGCCCGTCGCCGTATGCGAGCGCCCCTTCGTACGCCGACCACGCCGACATCCCCGCAGCGTTCGTGGCGTGGACGAGCTCCGGGTAGTTGGCCAGCGGCGCCAGCCGGGTGCGGTAGCCCGTTTCGACCGCGGTCCACGTACCCTCACCGCCGCGCTCGTGCTGCTCCAAGGCCTCGCGGAGCTGCTCGCGGATCGCCTTGATCGATTGCTTGCGGCCGTGCAGGTCCAGCGCGAAGGGAGAGAGTCCGACCTGGTTCAGCCGGCGCTTGACGACATCGAGCGCGGCCTGCTTCTCGGCGACGAACAGCACGGAGCGTCCAGTGCTGATGGCACGGGCGATGAGGTTGGTGATCGTCTGCGACTTCCCGGTGCCGGGCGGCCCTTCGAGGACAAACGACTGACCGCGCTCGGCCATGACGATGGCCTGCATCTGGGATCCGTCAGCCGGGATCGGCAGGTGCAGCTCCGCTTCGTCGACGTGCGGATTGTGATCCGCGCCGGCCGGGTCGTCGAACGTGGCGCTGGCCGACTCCACCAGGTGGCGAACGACCGGGTTTTCCAGGAACGTCGGCCAGTGGTCGGTGAGGTCGCGCCACATCTGGAAGGTGGAGAACTGCAGCAGCCGCAGACTGGCGCTCTCATCGATGCGGTAGTTGAGGCGGTTGTCCACCAGCCTCGCGTTGATCGCGGCGAGCGTCTTTGGGATGTCGATTCCGGCCTCGTCGTGAGCCGGGTTCTCCAGCTCGGGGATCCGCACATCGTGCTTGACGCGAAGCCATTCGATAAGGCAGTAGTTGGGGGTGGCGATCTCCGGACCGTCGACCACCATGACGTACGGCTTGCGGCCGGTCCCACCTTCGATACGCACCGGAAGTAGGAACAGCGGAGCATGCGCCTCCGTGCCGGTGGTTTTGGCATGAACGAGGGTGCCGATCGTCAGGTAGAGGTAGTTACTGCCGGTCTCCTGCTCCATCGTGCGCGCGTCCCGCTGGATGGCACGCATGGTCGACACGTACTTCTGCTCGGTTACCGCGCCGTAGATGCGGAGGTCGGTACGCAGCTCCTTGGTCAGCATCTCCGGGTCGAGGTCCTGTGCCCGCCGCGTTCCGGCAAGTTCATGGACGTGGCTGATCGCGTCCTGCGGGATGACCTGAATCTGTTTGCCCTCGTGGATGAGGTCGTCGAGCAGCGCCAACGCTCCGGAGGGCACATGGAGGTCAAGGCCGCGGCCACGTTTGGGCAGGTTGAGCAGCGGATTGCGCAGACTCAGGTCGAGCAGCGACTTCTTCCACTGCTGTATCCGTAGGGGAGAGCCGTCGGCCTGCTCCGGGGCCCCGTCGCCGGCTTCGGCGTGCTCGCGCAGCTTCGTGCGTGCCACCCCGACGGGTAGGTCGATCGAGCCCACAACGGGCGTGGTCGAGCCGGACATGGACTCCGTGGGCTTCTCCAGCGTGTCGGCCGACGGCAGCGGCCGGATACCGGAGCGGTGCGCCAGGTGTACGTCGACGACGCCCTGTAGCTCGTGACTGCTGGTGCGGAAGTGGCCGAGCCCTGCTTGTACCGCGGTGGTGAAGTCGGCAGTCTGAGCGCCCGGCCCGATTCGGGTCAGCTCCACCGGCACGGCCTTGCCGGACTCGACCATGGAGATGAGGAGATTGGCCTCGGTCACCGCGGCAGCGCCGAGTCGTTCTTCCTCTACCAGGAAGCCGGCGAACGCGTGGGTGCTGGTCAACCAGATGAGTGGGTGGAGGCCGGCCGCCTCAAGGCAGGCGGCGTACGTGACAGACAGGTCGAGGCAGTTGCCCAGCAGTCCATCAAGGACGGCTGCGGTGGTGCGGACTTTCTGGCCGGTGTTCTCGAACGAGGCGGGCAGGCCCTGGTAGTGGATGCCTAATTGACGCAACGCCTCGTACACCGCGCCGGCGATTTGGGCAGCGCGCTCGGGGCCAGCCTGGTAGCCCTGCAAGGAGCCCGACTCGGTGCGGTCGAGGAGGATCTGTGCCGCCGAACGCAGCACAGCTTCGACCGCTCGAGTGTTGGGCTGCACAAACGCCGCTAGCGAGTCGTAAAGGGCGAGGCTGTTGAACCACTCGTTGTGTGCGAGCACTGAGGAGGGCGCGACTAGTCGAACATCGGGCTGGCCGGGCCGGATGACCGTCAGCCGGTAGTCGGCCGGAAACGCCTCGTTGTTGCCCAACAGGCGCGTCTGATCAGGGGTGAACTCGGCGAAGTCCTCCCAACCGACGGTCGACTCTCGCGAAACTGGAGTCGAAACGGCACGGACCCACGGCGTGGTGAGCGGACCCTCCGGGCCCAACAGTTCGAGCCTGACTTCGAGGTCGGCGAGCGGGAGGTCGGTCTTATTGGTCACAGACAGGTGCCGGACCGGGGGTACCCGGTTGTGTACCAGGGCGTAGTTGATGGCTGGCTGGACGACAAGCTCCAGCCGCAGCCCGCCGTCTTCCTCCGCGAACTGCTCGAACACACCCTTT
>JAODNL010000534.1 GCA_025465405.1 Pseudonocardiales bacterium
CGCGGGCGTCATCATGGAGAACAGTGCGAGGCCCTGTGCTTCAGCGGGCGACTGGTAACAACCGCAACGTCACTCGCGGCGATTGGTGGGCTGTCAGTCGAGTTGTTGGGGCTCGACGTCGCCGACGCGATGGCCTGCCCCGTCCCAGTTGGCCTTGTTCATGCGAGACGGCTGGACCCGCGGCGGCTCGCCTTCCTGCTTCGGGAAGTTTGGCGGGTAGGGCGCGTCGCCGAGTCCGCGGTCGCGCTCGTCCCGGGCGGCCCACTCGAGCAGCGGCTCGATCGACCAGACCGCGTCGTCGATGCCGGCGTGGAGGTCGCCGAGCTCGGCGAACCGCGCCGGCATCGTCGCGATCGTGAAATCGCGCATGTCGACGTCGGGCAGCTCGGCCCACGTCACCGGCGCGGACACCGGTCCGTGCGGCATCCCACGCACCGAGTAAGCAGCGGCGATCGTGCGGTCGCGGGCGTTCTGGTTGTAGTCGAGGAAGACCTGCGCACCGCGCTCCTCCTTCCACCAGGCGGTGGTGACCTGCGCGGGCACGCGGCGTTCGACCTCGCGCGCGAACGCGAGCGCTGCCCGGCGGACCTCGCGGAAACCGAACCGCGGTTCGATGCGGACGTAGATGTGGATGCCCTTCGAACCAGACGTCTTCGGCCACCCGACGGCGCCCAGCTCGTCGAGCACCTCGTGCACGGTCTGAGCAACCTGCTTGGTCTCGAGAAACCCGGTACCCGGCTGCGGATCGAGGTCGATGCGCAACTCGTCCGGACGTTCGGTGTCGGCGCGCCGCGAGTGCCAGGGGTGGAACTCGACGGTCGACATCTGCACCGCCCAGATCACGCTGGCCAGCTCCGTGACGCACAGCTCCTCGGCGGTGCGACCGGACGGGAACCGCACCTCGACCGTCTCGACCCACTCGGGCGCGCCTTTCGGCAGCCGCTTCTGGTAGATCTTCTCGCCGCTCGTGCCGTCGGGGTAGCGGTGCAACATGCACGGCCGCTCGCGCAGCGCGCGGACGATCCCGTCCCCCACAGCCACGTAGTACGTAGCGAGATCGAGCTTCGTCTCACCACGCTCGGGGAAGTACACGCGGTCCGGATTGGTGATCCGGACGGTCCGCTGCCCGATCTGTAAGTCCACCGACGGTGACGGCATGGTCGGACGGTAGCGCGTTCGCCGCTGTCGGTGCTTCTGCGCCAGGCCGGAGAACCAGCACGCCCGCGCCGCCGTGGCACGAACGGGCGCGACATACCCTTGACCGGTGCAGACCGACGAGGCGTGGGACGACGAGCCGCCGCGCACGGCACCGTACGTCGACGGTGCCTGGGGCCGCACGGCGAATCCGAACACAGCCGACGGCGAGCTGCAGAACATTGCTGCATTCGCCACCGGGTTCTCCCGGCTGAGCGGCTCGCGCCGCAGCGCCGCCAAGCTCGTCGTGTGGCTGATCCTGCTCGGCTTCGCGGTGGCGATCGTGTTCGGCGTCGCGGGCATCGTCAGCACCTGGTAGCGCCGCATTGAGTACCGTCGGGGCATGAAGCGATCAGAGGAGTTGCCATCGCCCACGGTCGTGAAGTCCGACCAGGAGTGGCGCGAGCAGCTCAGTCCTGACGAGTACGCCGTCCTGCGGGACGCCGGCACCGAGCGCGCGTTCGTAGGCGAGTACACCGACAACCACCGTGTCGGCGTCTACCGGTGCCGCGCGTGCGGCACCGAGCTGTTCCGCAGCGAGCACAAGTTCGACTCGCACTGCGGCTGGCCGAGCTTCTTCACTCCGCTCGCCGGCGAGCAGATCATCGAGCGCACCGACGGCAGCCTCGGGATGCGGCGTACCGAGGTGCTGTGCGCAACCTGCCACAGCCATCTCGGCCACGTCTTCGAGGGCGAGGGTTACGGCACGCCGACCGACCTGCGGTACTGCATCAACTCGATCTCCCTAACCTTCGAGCCCGCGCCGGAATAGGGCAGGCTTACGGCAGGGCGTCCACCAGATCGGTGATCTCCCGGCGGCGGCCGGTGTAGAACGGCACCTCGAGGCGCACGTGCCGTCGCGTGTCGGATCCGCGCAGGTGCCGCATCAGATCGACGATCCGGTGCAGTTCGTCGGCCTCGAAGGCCAAGATCCATTCGTAGTCGCCCAGCGCGAACGAGGCGACCGTGTTCGCCCGCACGTCGGGGTACTCCCGCGCCAACTGGCCGTGCTCGGCCAGCAGCGCGCGCCGTTCCTGGTCCGGCAGCAGGTACCACTCGTAGGAGCGCACGAACGGGTAGACGCAGACGTAGTCACGCGGGGTCTCCTCGGCCAGGAACGCCGGGATGTGACTCTTGTTGAACTCTGCCGGACGGTGCAGCGCCATGTTCGACCACACCGGCTCGAGATGGGCGCCGAGGCGGGTGCGCCTGAACCGGCCGTAGGCGTCCTGGAGGGCATCCGCGGTGGCGGCGTGCCACCAGATCATCAGGTCGGCGTCGGCCCGCAGCGCGCTCACGTCGTACGTGCCGCGGACGGTGACGTCCTTCGCGGCGAGCTGTTCGACGAGCGCGGCGACGTCCGCGGCCAGCGGCTGCCGATCGGTGTCGCCTAGAGGCACCGCGGCCTTGAACACCGACCAGGCCGTGTAGCGGATGACGTCATTGAGTTCCCGGGCCTTCGTCATGCGTCTCATTGTCCCCTTGCCGCGAGCTGGGCCGCGAGCGTGGCGACGACCTGGGCCGCGGCCGCGCGGGCCGAC
>JAODNL010000486.1 GCA_025465405.1 Pseudonocardiales bacterium
GTGGTCTCCGACATACCGCCGGACTGCGTGGCCTTCGGCAATCCCGCCGCGGTTCGGGGCAAGGTCGCAGACCTGACGGCGATCGAGGAGCGCGTCAAGAGCGTGGCCGGCTCGACCAGCCGCTACCGCCGGTCGGCGATGGCCACGGCGACGGTGGCCGCCCGGCCCACCAACGGCGCGCGGCCATGACCGACAACGTTCTGCCGCCGTTCCGGCTGGAGCCGATCAGCGCCGAGGAAGCGCCTCGCCTATTCGGCAAGCGCTTGTTCGACTTCAGCATCGCACTCCTGTGCGGCCTCGCCCTCAGTCCCCTGCTGCTCACGGTCGGGGTGCTCGTTCGGTTGTCCAGCCCGGGGGGAGCGCTGTTCCAGCAGACGCGGGTCGGCCGGTACGGCCGTCCGTTCACGATCTACAAGTTCCGGACGATGCGGGCCGGCTGCTCCGACGAGATCCACCGCCGCTACGTCCGGCAACTGCTCTGTGCACCCGCGCCCGCCGTCGGCGGCGAGCACGGCTACTACAAGATCGAAGATGATCCGCGGGTGACTCGGGTCGGCCGGCTACTGCGGCGGACGAGTCTCGACGAACTACCGCAGCTGCTGAACGTCATCCGTGGCGACATGTCGCTGGTCGGCCCACGCCCGGCACTGCCGTGGGAGGCGGAGCTCTTCGGCCCGACGCACCATGCGCGGTACCTCGTTCCGCCGGGCATCACCGGACTCTGGCAGGTCAGCGGTCGCAGCAAGCTGACGATGCGCACCGGCTTGGATCTCGATCTCGAATACGTACAGCGCCGATCCTTCCGGCTCGACCTCGCGATCCTGGCGCGGACGATCCCGGCGGTGCTCAGCACGGACGGGGCGCCGTGAGCGAGCCCCAGCCGATGGTGGCCGAGGTGCCGCCGACCGCCACGGCTGCACCTGGGCTCGAGGCCGCCAGCGACTCCATCGCGGTCGCTGCCTGGACGCTCGTCAGCCGGATCACCGGCGTGGCGAAGATCGCCGCGATCGGTGCCGTTCTCGGGCCCACGTTCCTCGGCAACACGTTCCAGTTCACGAACTCGCTTCCCAACCTGATCTATTACGGGCTGCTTGCCGGCTCCCTCTTCTCGTCGCTGCTCGTGCCCGCGCTGGTGAAGCACATCGACGCGCACGATCGGCGCGCGTCGGAACGGATCGCAGGCGGCTTTCTCGGCCTGACCTTGATCGCGCTGATAGCGGCCACACCTCTCGCGGTCGCGTTCGGGCCAACGGTGTTGCGGCTCGCCTCGTCCGGTGACGCGCACGGGGTGGGCGCGACTCAGGAGCATCTCGGCCGCCTGCTGATCCTGATGTTCGCGCCACAGCTGTTCCTGTACGCAGTAGCGGGTACGGCCAGCGCCGCAATGAACGCGCATCGACGCTTCGCCTTCGCCGCGGCCGCGCCCGCGTTGGAGAACGTCGGCCTGCTGGCCGTCCTGGCGACGACCGCCGTGATCTACCCGTATCACACGGGAATCGGCCAGGTGCCGACCGGCATGCTGTTGCTCCTCGGCCTCGGCAGCACCGGGGCGGTTGCCATGCATGCCGCCGCGCAGTGGTGGGGGGCCCGGCGGGCCGGCGTCACGCTCGTGCCGCGCAGCGGCTGGCGTGATCCCGACGTCTTGATCGTGGTGCGGCGCGCGCTCCCGTCGCTCGCCCAAGCCGGGTTGGTGGCGCTACAGGTGATGACCCTGCTGGCGCTGGCGAACCGGGTCCCCGGCGGCGTCACGGCGTTCCAGATCTCGCTGAACTTCTACTTTCTCGCCATTGCCATAGGCGCGACACCTGTCGCCCTCTCGCTGCTCCCCCGCCTGGCCAGGATGAGCGCGCAGGGTGCGGCGCCCGAGTTCACCGACACGCTGGTCCGCGGACTCTCGCTGAGCTTCTTCATCGCAATCCCGGCCGCGGTCGGCTGCGTCACGCTGGCGTGGCCGGCCGCGCACGCTATCTCCGTCGGCCGGATGAACACGCCGGCGGGTATCGCGATGGTCGCCGGGTCGCTGGCCACCCTGGCGGTCGCGATCATCGCGCAGACCGTCTTCATGATCGCGACGTACGCCTCGTACGCCCGGCTGGACACCCGCTCGCCGCTGCGCGCGATGGCCATGCAGGCGGTGACCTGCTTGGGTCTGGCCAGCCTCGCACTGCTGGCGCACGGGACGGCCGTCCTCGTCATCCTCGGATCGGCGTTCTCCGCGTCGATCGTGGTCGCGGCCGGTCACCTCACCCTCCGCCTGCGGACGGGCCTGGTCCGCGGCACCGCACGACTCGGCCCGTCGGTGTTCAAGATCGCCGTCGGGGCCGCCGCAATGGTCGTGCCGGCGGCACTGACCGCGATGGCGGTAACGCACTGGGTGGGGCGGCAGCTCGGCTCAGGGCCGGCAGTCATCGCTGCCACGGCCGTCGGGTGCTTGGCGTTCATCACCGTCGAGGCCGCGCTGCGCACCCCCGAACTGACCTGGTTGTGCGGCGGGATGGGCTTGTTGCGCAGCAAGGCAACCGACGCTGTGCGGGCTCGCCATGCCTAGCGCGGCGCTGCGGTCACCGGCGCAGTCGCGCGCCGAAGCCCGGCCGGCTGTCCCCGCGCGGCGTCCAGCGGGCCGCGAAGCGCACTGGGGTCGTCACCTCGCTGCCCTGAGCATGGTTCTGATCGCGCCATTCGTCGGAGCGGTGAGCATCCTGCACCCCGCCCTCGCGATCATGGGTGGCCTGGCGGTGGCGCTGGTCGCTCTGGTGGCCGTGCGTCCGCAGGTCGGCGGATATCTGGTTATCGCGGCCACACCGCTCATCGTGGGCATCGACCGGGGCCAGATCGTTCCCTTCCTGCGCCCGAGCGAGGCGCTGGCGCTGGCGGTCGGCTGTGGCCTGGCGTTGCGCGGAGCGCTCCAGTGGCAGACGGGGGCGACCCGCCACCCGCATCTGACCCGGCTCGAGCTCGCGCTCGTGATCATGGCCACCTGCAATTCGGTCGTACCGCTGATCTGGATGCTCGTCCGGCAACACCCCATCGGTCCGGATGACCTGCTCTACGCGCTCGTGCTGTGGAAGCTGATCGGCGTGTACGTCCTGGTCCGCGTCAGCATCAAGACCGACCGCCAGGCGATGCTCTGTCTCTGGCTCTCGGTGATCGCTGCCTCCGTCGTCGCGATCGTCGCCCTGCTCCAGTCGCTCGGGCTCTTCGGAGTTCCGCATTTCCTGGCGACCTACTACGCGCCGTTCGGCTACACGAACCTCGCGCAGAACTCTCGCGGCAGTTCGACGGTCGCCCTCCCTGCGGCTACGGCTGATCTCATGATCTACAACCTGGCGGTCGTGAGCGGTCTTTGGATATTCAGCCGCCGGTCTCGGCCGGCGCTGGCGGTCGTCGCCATGCTGTTCATCTTCGGTGCCCTCTCCGCCGGCGAATTCTCCAGCGCCATCGGCCTGATCATCGGCGTCTGCTGCATCGCGATCGTGACCAGCTACCCGCGCCTGCTGGCGTTCTTCGTACCGGCCGCTGCTGGCGCGATCTACGCCCTGCGACCGGTCATCGAAAGACGGCTCAGCGGTTTCGACTCGGTATCGGGACTGCCGGTCAGCTGGACCGGACGGCTGACGAACCTTCGCACCTACTTCTGGCCGCGCCTGTTCTCGGACGGCAATTTCGTTCTGGGCGTGCAACCGTCTGCACGCGTTCCGGTATCCAGCCAGGGCACCGGCTACGTCTGGATCGAGAGCGGCTACACGTGGCTGCTGTGGGGCGGCGGCATCCCACTGCTTATCGGCTTCCTGCTCCTGCTGCGGGCGGCGATCGGCCTCGGCTGGGACACCGGGCGCCATCGCGACGACGCGACGCGAATCGCCGGCATCGCGATCTTCGTCTCCGTCATCGTCATGTCCGTGCTGATGATCTTCGACCCACATCTGACGTACCGCGGTGCGGCCGAGGAGATGTTCGCGCTGTTCGCGCTGGCCAGCCTCCCCGCCCGCACGATCCACGCGTCGCCGGAATCACGTACCACCAGGCTGGAGGCTCGACCATGACCGCGGACATATTCCGTCGCCTGCTACCGCCTAACCGCAGGCTGAGCGGCCACGTCCACCGACTACGCATCGGCCAGGACGCCCCAGGCACTGTTTTCCACTCGCGCTGGGCCGACTGGCGGCGCCGCCGGGCCACTCGAGCGATCGTCCGCACGGCCGGTTCGGTCGGAAAGAGCAGGCGCTTCCTCGCGGCCAGATTTCGGTGGATCAGCCTGATGGCACTCGTCGTCGTCGCCGGTGGAGCGGCCCTGTCCTGGTCGCGTACACCTACCTACCATGCCTCGGCAGAGGTGCTCGTCCAATCGTCGATCCTGACGATCAGCACCGCGGAGCTTCCCGATATGGGAAGCGAGAAGGCGGTCGTCTCCTCCGGCGTCGTCACCGCCAGTGCCGCCAGGGCGTTGCACATACCGCAGCAGGATCTCGCGTCAGGACTGTCCGTGACCGTGCCCCTCGACACGCACATCCTCAAGATCGGCTATACGTCAACGGACCCGCAGGTCGCCCAACGTCGGGCGCAGGCGTTGGCTGTTGCCTACGTCCTGAACTGGAGGTCGCGGCAGGCATCGGTACTGCCGGCCGGTGCGACGAGTTCGCGGACCGTGCGCGACACGCCCGCCACGGTGATAATCAGCGACGCCACCGCGCCCGGCGCTCCGGCGAGCCCCGACCATTTCGTGGACGTGGGCGTCGCCGTGGTCGTCGGGTTGGCGCTCGGATTCGGAACCGCGCTGCTGCGCGACCGCTTCGACGACGGGCTGCGCAGCCCGAGCGATTTCGCCGCCCGAGTCGGTGCGCCGCTGATAGCCCTGTTGCCGCCGCTGCGGTGCCGTCGCGGCGATGCCACGGCGCCTTTGGTGATGGTTCGAGCGCCGGCGTCCCGAGCCGCCGACGCGTATCGCGATCTGCGGACGCATGTTCTTCGCGCCGCGACGCGCCGCGGTGCGAAGACGCTGCTCGTCACCTCTCCCTCCGGCGAGAGCAAGACCGTCGTCGCGGCCAACCTCGCAGTGGCACTCACCCAGGCCGGCCACCGGGTCACCTTCGTCTGCGCGGACACCAACGACGGCTACGGAGACCAGCTTCTCGGGACCTATGATGGCGAGGCCGCTCCGCGATTGCTCGACGCGCGCACCGACCTGGGCCAGGTTCTGCGCGATGCCCCCGTCGAGGGGCTTCGGGTACTGCCCGTCAACGCGCTGGACAACGATCACGGCACGATCCTGCAGACGCCCGTATTCACCTGGGCGCTCAGCGGATTGCGAGCTCGCACCGACTTCGTGATCATCGATTCCCCGCCGGTGCTGCTCGGGGCCGACGCGGGCGCGATGGCCGAACTCGCCGAGATGATCCTGGTCGTCGGGGACTTCCGTCGCACGACGCGGCGTCAGATCGATGCCACGGCCCATCGCCTCGAACATGTGCGGGCAAGTGTCATCGGCTGCGTACTCGACAGCTTCGGGCGGCCGAGCCGCGTGCCCGCACCGGCACCGCTCCCCCCGACGCGCAACGGGGCGGACCCGTCCGCGCACGACGACGGTGTCCTCGCGGACGTCCAGACCGTCGCTCCGGTAGGCGGAGGTGAGATCCGGTGACAGAACAACTCGAGATTCCGGTCCGATCGCCGTCCTCGGCGACGGCGTCGACCTGCCGGCTGTATGTGATCCGGCACGGGACGACAACCATGAACGTGGAGAACAGGTACCGAGGCCGCCGCGACGTTCCCCTGGACGCTCAGGGTTATCAGGACGCGGTCGACGCGGCGCGGCGACTCTCGCACGCCGGTCTGGCGGCGGTGTACGCCGGGCCGATGCGGCGGACGATCGCGACGGCGCAGATCATCGCGGACGAAGCTCGGGTGCCGGACCTGCGGATCATGCACGGTCTCAACAATGTCGACTACGGACTGTGGGAGGGGATGACAGCGGAGGAAGCGGCGCGGGCCCACCCGGACGCGTTCCACCTCTACCGCACCTCGCCGAGCCGTGCGGCGTGCCCGCTCGGCGAACGGCTGCCCGAGGCCGCGGACCGGATGATCTCCGCGCTGCGGCTCATCGGCAGCCGGCACCCCGGTGAGTCCGTCGCCGCCGTGACCCACGCTGTGATGATCAGGCTTACCGTCGCGATGCTGCACGGTGTCGACGACGAGAGCTGGCGCATCCCGGTCGGCCGCGGATCGCTGACCGCATTCGACATCGACGACAGCGTGATCCGGCTCAACGCACTGCCGGACGGTGACGATGTCGATTGAGATGCTGGCGCCGGCACTGCTACTGACCGTGGGTACGTTCGCGTTCGTCCAGTCGCTGTTCGGAATCGGCCTGCTCCTATTCGGCACCCCGACGCTGCTGCTGCTCGGTCTGCCGTTCAACGTGGTCCTCGCCTATCTGCTGCCGTGCTCGATCGTGGTGAGCGCGCTGCAGATCGCCGACAGCGGTGGCTTGACGTTCGAGCCGATCCGCCGGAAATTCCTGCTGTACACAGCGCCGGCCGTGCTGCTAGCCACGGGCATCGCGGTGACGTTCGGCTCCGTCCACCAGCTCAGAGCGTTTGTCGGCGTCGTGCTGCTGGGCACGGCTGTGACGCGAATCAGCCGGCTGCGCGATGTGCTGGCCAGGCACGTGTGGAATCGCCTGCCGCCGCTTCTCATCGGACTCGGCGTGGTCCACGGCCTGTCCAATCTCGGCGGCGGGCTGCTCAGCGTGATCGTCGGATCGTGTTACAGCGACAAGAGCGACATCCGGCGGCACATCGCATTCGCCTACGGCCTCATGGCGAGCCTGCAACTCGTCGTCGTGTTCAGCACCGCCACGCCTCGGGTCGAATGGCCACTGTGGTCAGCGCTGCCCGTCCTGGCGGGCAGCATCTACCTACTGTTCGGCCGGCGGGCGTTCCGGCGAGTTGCGGCCCGGCCGTACCAGGTCGGTCTCACCGGAATCATTGCCGGTTACGGAATGCTGCTGGTGGCCACGCCATGAGGCGGCGGGGGCCGGCGCGGGTGCTGCTCGTGGTCGAGAACGTGCCACTGGCCCGGGATCATCGCCTGCGCAAGCAGGTGGCTGCTCTCCAGTCAGCCGGCTACCGCGTCTCGGTGATCTGCCGCCGTGATCCTGCGAACCGGGCTCCGGCGGGTGTTCGCCTGTTCGACTACCGAGCGCCGGCGGACGCGACCTCGGCTCTCGGGTTCGTGCGGGAATACAGCTACTCCTTGATCATGGCCGCCTGGCTCGCCGTCCGGGCATTCCTCGACGGCGGCTTCGACGCGATTCAGATCAGTGGCACACCGGACATCTACTTCTCCATTGGGGCGCCGTTCAGACTGTTGGGAAAGCGCGTCCTGTTGGACCAGCGGGATCTATCGCCGGAGCTCTATGAGGTCCGTTACCACCGGCGCGACGCCGTATACCGGCTGCTGCGCATCGTCGAGCGCGTCAGCTACCGCACGGTCGACCACGTGATCACGGTCAACGGCTCCCTGGAGCGAATCATCCGGGAACGCGGTGGCCTGCCGGAGAACGCAGTCACCGTGGTCGGCAACGGACCGGTGCTGACCCACGTCCACCCACGGCCGCCGGAGCCGAGCCTGCGCAACGGGAGGCGCCACCTGTCCTGCTGGCTCGGGCTGATGGGACCCCAGGACCAGGTCGGGCTGGCCCTTCGCGCGATTCGCCACGTCGTCCTCGACCTCGGGCGCACCGACTGTCAGTTCGCCTTCATAGGCGACGGTGAATGCCGCGGGGAGGCTGAGCACCAGGCATCCGAACTGGGGATCGCCGAGTTCGTGAGCTTTCCCGGCTGGCTCGAGGAGGGGGCCGCGTTCACGTATCTCTGCACCGCCGACCTCGGTCTCGAACCGAATCTCGAAGCGATCGTCTCGCCGGTAAAGGGCATGGAGTACATGGCGTTCGGCCTGCCGTTCGTGGCCTTCGACCTTGCCGAGACACGCACGCTGGCCGGACCCGCGGCAGCCTACGCCGAGCCCGGTGACGTACGTGGTTTCGCGAATCTGATCGCCGAACTGCTGGACGACCCGCGCCGGAGGCTGGAGATGGGCGCTTCCGGCCGGCAGCGGATCAGCAGCGAGATCGCCTGGGAGCACCAGCAGCGGGCCTATCTCGCGGCCTATCGACGAGTGCTGGGCCGCGCCGCCCGGCCGGCCCCGGCCGTGACCCGTGAATTCGACAAGACCGCCGCGATGGTGCACCCATGAGCGAGCCATCGTCGCCGACGGCGTACCGCCGCGTCAGGCATCTGGTACGCACGCGGTTCTGCGAATCGCCCACGCTCTACCTGCCCTTCGCGCGGCGGAAGTACCCCGGGCCGAGCCCCGAGGTGATCAGCGCCGAGACCGAGCTCGTCATCGACGGCTATACCCGCTCGGCCTGCACGTTCGCGGTGTACGCCCTGCAGCTCGCGCAACCCCACCCGATCCGGCTTGCCCACCACCTACATGCGCCGGCCCAGCTCATCCAGGCGGCTCGGGCCGGCGTGCCTGCGTTGCTGGTGATCCGTGAGCCACGCGGGGCGATTCTTTCGCAGCTGGTCCGCGAACCCGCTGTCGTGATGCGGGACGCCGTGCGGGCTTATGCCCGTTTCCACAGCTGCCTGCTCCCCTATCTGGACGACCTCGTGGTCGGAAACTTCGAGGAAGTCACGCAGGACTTCGGTCGTGTGATCGAGCGGCTCAACGACCGATTCTGCCTGCGTC
>JAODNL010000488.1 GCA_025465405.1 Pseudonocardiales bacterium
TCACGCAGCGTGAACGCGTCGAGAAGTGCCTGCGTCGGATGTTCGTGCGTGCCGTCGCCGGCGTTGATGACATGGCAGTCGACCCAACCGGCGACGCGATGGACGGCGCCCGACGCGTTGTGGCGAACCACCAGCGCGTCCACACCCATGGCAGCGACGGTCAGGACGGTGTCGCGCAGGCTCTCGCCCTTGCTGACACTCGAGCCCTTGGCGCTGACGTTGATCACGTCGGCGGACAGCCACTTTCCCGCGATCTCGAACGACGAGCGGGTCCGCGTCGAGTCCTCGAAGAACAGATTGACGATCGTGCGCCCGCGCAGCGGGGGCAGCTTCTTCATCGCCCGCGTCTGGATCGCGTGCATCCGCTTGGCCGTGTCGAGGATCGCGAGCGCCTCGTCCCGGCTGAGGTCCCCGGCCGACAGCAGGTGGCGGCTCATCAGGCCTCCCCGGTGACGAGCACGCCGTCGGTCCCGTCGACCTCGGCCAGCAGCACCCGCACGCTCTGGTGCGCCGCGGTCGGCAGGTTCTTCCCGACGTAGTCAGCGCGGATCGGCAACTCGCGGTGACCGCGGTCGACGAGCACCGCCAGTTGCACCGCGCGCGGCCGCCCGAGGTCGTTGAGCGCGTCGAGTGCGGCCCGGATCGAGCGACCGGAGAACAGCACGTCGTCGACGAGGACGACCGTCTTGCCGCCGATCCCGCCCTCCGGTTCGACGGTATCGCCGAGCGGGCGTACGCCGCGCAGTCGCAGGTCGTCGCGGTAGAGCGTGATGTCCAGCGAACCGACTGGGAGGTCGACGCCGGCGAAAACGCCGATCCGGGTGGCCAGGCGCTGGGCCAACGGGACGCCCCTGGTCGGGATCCCGAGCAGGACGGCCTCGAACCCGTACTTGGCGATGCTTTCGATGATCTGGTGCGCCATCCGGTCGACGGTGCGCGCGAGTTCGGCCTCACCGAGGACGGGCGCAGCCGCTGCCGCGGGCAGCTGGGCATGACCGGTCACACTGACCTCCTTGTCCGCCTCACGGGACGGGCCTTTAAAGGATGTCGATCCGGGTTACTGTAACAGCGCACGGTCGGCCGGCTCGGCGGGGGCACGCCGTCGAATTGACTCCGCCGATTACGCAGCGTTACCGTCACAGTACGCAGAGCAGCGCCAGACAAGAGGTCAGGACGATGTCGACGGACCGCGCGGGGGACGAGTCCTCACACGAATACGCCAAGTCTCTTGGCGTCCGGCTGCGCGCCATACGGGCCCAGCAGCACCTGTCATTGCATGGGGTCGAGCGCAAGTCGCAGGGCCGCTGGAAGGCCGTCGTCGTTGGGTCGTACGAGCGCGGCGACCGCGCCATCTCGGTGCAGCGGCTGTCCGAACTGGCCGGCTTCTACGGCGTCCCGGTCGGCGAGCTGCTCCCGCGCGAGGCCAGGCACACCGACAGCGATTCGTCCGGAACGCCGTTGGCCAAGGTAGTGCTCAACCTGAGCCGGGTGAAGGCGCTCGACGACGACGAGGCGCTGCCCTTGGCGCGCTTCGTCACCGCGATCCAACGCGAGCGTGGCGACTACGGCGGCGGGACGCTGTCGATCCGCCGTGACGACATGCGCATGCTCGCGCTGCTGTACGACACGTCGGAGGACGGCGTCACCGAGCGGCTGGTGCGGTGGCAAGTGCTCGCACCGGACTCACTGATCCTCGACGGGGAGCCCTGAGCCGACACCCGGGCCGTCCGGCGGCCTGTCGCGCGGGCCCTCTCGTGGGCCGTCACGCAGCACCCGGGCCAGTACGCCGTTGACGAAGCGCGGTGACTCGTCGGTGGACAGCGTCTTGGCCAGCTCGACCGCCTCGTCGATCACCACCGCGTCCGGGACGTCGTCGCGCCACAGCAGCTCGTACAGGCCGAGCCGCAGCACGGCCCGGTCCACGCCCGGCATGCGCTGTACCGTCCAGCCCTCGGCGTAGTCGGCCAGGATCGTGTCGATTCGCGCGCTGTTGGCGTGCACTCCCTCGACCAGCTCGACGGTGTAGGAGTTCACCGGCGGGTCGGCGAGCGCCACTCGCTCGGCGAGCGTCGTGACCGGGTCGGTACCGCGGGCGTCGGCCTCGTAGAGGACGTCGACGGCCCGCTTGCGGGCCTTGCTGCGAGCGGCCACGCGCTAGGAGCTGATGCGGCCGAGGTAGCGGCCGTCTCGGGTGTCGACCTTGACCTTCTCGCCGGTCGTCACGAACAGCGGCACCTGGATCTCGGCGCCCGTCTCGAGGGTCGCCGGCTTGGTGCCGCCGGTCGAGCGGTCGCCCTGCAGTCCCGGGTCGGTGTGGCTGATGACCAGCTCGACGCTGGTGGGCAGCTCGAGGTACAGCGGCGTGCCCTCGTGCACGGCGACAACGGCCTCGGCATTGTCGAGCAGGTAGTTGGCGTTCTCGCCGACCGTCTCAGCCGGCACGTGCACCTGGTCGTAGGTGTCGCTGTCCATGAAGACGAAGTCGGTGCCCTCCTTGTAGAGGAAGGTCATCGCACGCTTGTCGACGGTGGCGGTGTCGACCTTCGTCCCGGCGTTGAAGGTGCGGTCGACGACCTTGCCGGACAGCACGTTCTTCAGCGTGGTACGCACGAACGCCCCGCCCTTGCCCGGCTTCACATGCTGGAACTCGACAACGGTCCACAGCTGGCCGTCGAGATTGAGGACCAGGCCGTTCTTGAGGTCGTTGGTGCTTGCCACGACTGCGCTCGTCTCCCTGCTGCGGATTCGCCGCTCGCCTTCGTGGCGGCGGCCAACGGTGCAGTCTAGTTGAGCCGTAACCCGCCCGTTCGCCGAGTTCGGCCGAGCGCCGCGGCCGAGCGCTCAGGCCGGCACCGATTCGTGCTGCGGCAGCGCGGTGAAGCCGTGCCTGCGGCGCAGGAGCATCCACGTCGGCGGCGCGAGCAAGATCAGCGCGACGAGCGATGCCCCGGTCACCACGTTGCTCGCGCCCAGCAACTTCAGCGCCGACGCGAGCAGGACGAACGCGAGCGCTCGGCGAATCAGCGCACCCGGCAGCCGGGACGACAGCTGCGCGCCGAGGTATGCGCCGGGGATCGCGCCGACGAGCAGCGACGTGGTCAACCCCAGTCGGAAATCTCCGAACAGGATGTGCCCGAACGCGGCGGAGGCGACCAGCGGAACCGCCTGGACCAGGTCGGTACCGACCAGCTCGCTGGCCCGAAGCGTCGGGTACAGCGCCATCAGGGCGATGATGATCAGCGAACCGGATCCGACGGACGTCATGCCGACGACCAGACCGCCGAGCACGCCGATCGCGACCGTGGGAGCCGGCCGCACCGGCATCCGCGGCGGTCCGGCCGGGTCGGCCTCACGCCGGCCGTCCCGGTGCCGGGCGCGCTCGGCCAGGCGCAGGTAGGCACGCACGAACAGCCCAGCGGCCGCGATGACGAGCGCCACGCCGAGCGCCTTCTCGATGAGCTGCTCGACATGCGCGCCGCGCCCGAGGGCACGCGCGATGAGGACACCGGCGAACGCGGCGGGCACCGACCCGAGGCACAGCCAGCGCACCAGGTCCATCCGGACGGTTCCCTTGCGCAGATGGACGACCGATCCCACCGGCTTCATGACGGCGCTCGCGACCAGGTCGCTCGATACCGCCGCGAGCGGTGAGACGCCGAAGAACAGCACGAGCATGGGCGTCATCAGTGCGCCACCGCCCATCCCGGTGAGCCCGACGACCACGCCGACCGCCAGCGCGCCGAGCGCGAGCGTCCAATGCACGGTGAATCTCCCGGATCAAGCGGCTTGACGAGTTATTCGGGGAAGTCTACCGAGAAGCAATGAAAGCCCGGATCATCGGCAACGGCCCGACGCGGTAGACGATCTCGCGGCGGTCGGCCCGCAGCCCCGCGGCGGCCAGCAAGCGCTCGACGGATCGCGGCGTGCGCGCCCGATCACGATGGCCGGTCAGCCGGAGCCAGGACGCGGACAGGTCGACGAGCACCGCGTGGCCGCGCGGCGCGAGCACCCGCGACATCTCGGCCAGTCCGGCGGCCGGGTCGCGCCAATGGTGGAAGGAGGTAGTGCTCACCACGAGGTCGAACCTCGCGTCGTCGAACGGCAATCCCTCTGCGGACGCTCGCACGAATCGGGCTCGCCCGTCCGACTCCGCGCGCGCGACCCGCACCATGCCCTCGGCCGGATCGACTCCGACCAGCTCCAGCACGTTCGGCAACCGGGTCGCCAGCTCGCGCACGAGCGCGCCGGTGCCGCAGCCGACGTCGAGCACTCGCAGCGGTACCGGGACGGCGGCGAGAGCGACGCCGGCGGACCGCTGCACGACCCGGGCCTGCCATCGGGCGCGCCACCCGCTCTCGACCGCCCCCACCTGATCGTCGACCGCCCCACCTGATCGTCGAACGCCGCACGACCGTCTGGCGCCGCACGACCGTCTGGCGCCGTGACGTCCCGATCGACATCCATGATCGACATTGTGCTCCGCCGCCGCTGAAAGCACGCAGCGTTCAGGCCTCGGTATCCGTCCGATCGAGCTGCGCGGCCAGCCATGACAGCGCAAGGACGTACCCCTCGACACCGAGTCCGACGATCACGCCCGCGGCCTGCGCCGACACGTAGCTGTGCTGCCGGAACGGCTCGCGCTTGTACACATTGCTGATGTGGACCTCGACCAATGGCGCCGACAGCATCGCGCAGGCGTCACCGAGCGCCACGGATGTGTGCGTGAGGGCACCGGCATTCAGCACGATCGGGGTGCCCTCGTCGGCCGCGTGGTGCAACCAGCCGAGCAGCTCTCCCTCGTGGTCGGTCTGGCGGACCTCGACGTCGAGTCCGAGTTCCGAGCCACCGCCAACGCACAGAGCTTCCAGTTCGGGGTAGCTCGTCGCGCCGTAGACGTCGGGCTCGCGGACACCGAGACGACCGAGGTTGGGTCCGTTCAGGACGAGCACACGCCGGTTCACGATGCGGCTACCTCCGAATAGGCGGCAGCGAGCACCGCGGGGTCAGGATCGTCGACGGCGACCGGTTTGGCCAGCCCGTCCAGCACGATGAATCGCATCCGGTTGCCCCGCGTCTTCTTGTCGACGCGCATGGTCTCCAGCAAGGACGCGAAGGCGTCGGCGCGGTAGGTCGTCGGCAGCCCCAGCGACTCGAGCACGGCGCGGTGGCGATCGGCGGTGGCGTCGTCCAGCCGGCCGAGCAGCCGGCCGAGGGCCGCCGCGTAGACGAGCCCGACCGAGATCGCGGCGCCGTGTCGCCACCGGTAGCGCTCGGCCCGCTCGATCGCATGGCCGAGCGTGTGCCCGTAGTTCAGGATCTCGCGCACGCCCTGCTCGGTGAGGTCCTCGCCGACCACCCGCGCCTTGATCCGCGCCGACCGCTCGATGAGCTCCTGCTCGGCGGGGTTGCCCGCTTTCGTGACCGAGGACGGATCGGCTTCGACGATCTCGAGAATGGCGGGGTCGCCGATGAAGCCGCACTTGACCACCTCGGCGAGCCCGGCGAGGTAGTCGTTCGGGGGCAGCGTCTCGAGGGTGTTCAGGTCGCAGAGCACGCCCGCGGGCGGGTGGAACGCGCCGACCAGGTTCTTGCCGCGGTCGGTGTTGATCGCCGCCTTCCCGCCGATCGCCGCGTCCACCATCCCGGCCAGCGTGGTCGGCACCTGCACGACACGCACGCCACGCAACCAAGCGGCCGCCACCCAGCCGGCGAGATCGGTAGTCGCTCCCCCACCCAGGCCGACGATGGCGTCGGAACGGGTGAAGCCGACCTGGCCGAGGACGTCCCAGCAGAAGCCCGCGACCTGCAGCGTCTTGGCGTCCTCGCCGTCGGGGACCTCGATCGCGTGCCCATCGAGGCCAAGCGCGATCAGGTCGTCGCGCACCGCCTCGGCGGTGACGCGCAGCGTCGGCGGGTGCACGATCGCGACCCGGGTGGCGGTCCCGAGCAGCGGCGGCAGCTCGCCGAGCAGGCCACGACCGACCAGCACGTCGTACGGGGC
>JAODNL010000585.1 GCA_025465405.1 Pseudonocardiales bacterium
GGTACTGAACGCTGTTCTTGTGGAGGGCGAGCCGTTCGGCTGTTGCGGTGTAGCTGCCGGTGTGAAGGAATACCTGGAGGGTGTCTCGCAGCCGCGCATGCGGTTCGTCATCGCGGGCCAGGGCCGCCAGTGTCCCCCAGACCCAGCTCCGTGCAGCCTCGACGTTCGCGGAGAGCAAGGCGATGGCGCCGACATCACTGAAGCTCGTGAGGCGTCTTCCGGGCCGGGAGGCCAGGGCCACATCTTTGGCGCGTTCGGCTTGAACGTGGGTTTGACGGAAGCCGTCTACCCCGCAGGCCGATGCGCCGGTCGCAACGCGGATCGCTGCATCGCCGTTGTCGAACGCCGCATCGAGAAGGTCGTAGGGCAGGGCTGCGTCATCGACGACTGGGAGCCACACCCAGGCGAGCGACTCGTCACGCGGCACGAATAGGTACCGGGCGTTCCGGTTGAGCCTGCCGGCGCTCGTCCTGGCAAGCCGGTCAAGCCGGGCCAATCCCTCACTTGCCTGCGCGGGCCCGACAATCCAGGCAACGACCCCGAGATGATGTTGGCGAAGGCGATACCCCAGCGCCGCCTCGATGGCGCCGATGTCGGCGTCGATGCCGCGTAGCAATTCTCGGACCCGTCCGGCCCTCACCGCCGTCTGTGTGAGCAGCCAGCGATCGCGCTCGCGCTGGTAAACGTCCACGACTTCCTCGGAGACCTTGTCAATGTACTGAAAGCTGATTCGAACCAATCGCGAGGTTACGGCGGCGGCAAGAGCCGGATCGGTGACCCTTTCGGAGAGCTCGACGAGACAACGGGCGAGAAATCGGCCGTGCCCGACGCGGTAGGCGCGGGTCAGTGCGTTCGTCGGCACTCCGCGCTGGGCGAGCCGTCTCGCGTACTCGACCGCGGCGGCAGGCGCGCGAATGGTGTCGTCTGCGTAGCCGTACTCGAGCACGTGCAGCAGCGTCGCGACATTCTCTTCGACGCTCGCGCCGAGGAGCTTTTCGACCAGGTCGTCGCCACGAAGTTCCGGAATGCCCCGAGTGAGAACTTCCCAGATCTCATGGCTCAGGTCCGGCAACTGTCGCGCCACCGCTGTCGCAACCGCGGAGAGCTCGGCAGCGACGATGTCGCCGGGGCCGTCCATCCGCCCATCATGTGCTGACGCAGCCCGAGTGTCTACGTCCCCGGTCGAGGCCATCGAGGATCGGCACCCCGGCACCGGTAAGGGGACCGTCGGCGCGGCGTACAACGCCCGCGCCAATCTTCGTGCGCTCGACACGATGCCTTCACGGCTTTCGGCCACTGCAATGGAACGCACCGATCCGAACGAGGAGGAAGCGCATGAATGCACTGTCGGAGCAGTTGAGCGATCTGGCCGCCCGCGCCAAACAGGCAGAGGAGGCCGTTGCGACGGCCCGCGCCAAGGATCGCGCCGCGCTGGAGTCCGAGCGTGACCGGCTCAAGTCGTCGGTGACCACAGCGAGGACGAAGGCGCAGGCCAACACCGCAGCCGGGCAGGAGGACGCGCGGTCTTGGTGGGACGAGACCCGCGCGGACATCAACGGGCGGTTCGAAGCACTGCGGGCCAAGCGCGATGCCCGTTGGGCCGAGCGTGATTTGAAGAAGACGGAGAACCGGGCCGACGACGCCGAACTGGATGCCTCAGACGCCATCGACTTCGCCGAGTGGGCCGTCGACCAGGCCGAGTACGCCGTCGTCGACGCCATCATGGCCCGCGACGACGCCGACCAGTCGGCCCTGCAACAGTCCCCGTGAACGCTGCAGCGCACCGATGAGAAGGCCGTCCCGCGCCGCGATTGCGGCGAGGGACGTCCAGATCGACCCCTACACACAAGGAGAAGGCGAGGCCAGCCCGTGTCCCGTCCAGATGTGTTGGATGCCGGCAAGCCTGTGCAGCTCGCCTCGGGCGGCTCGCCGAGTCCGCGACCCGCTACTGGTAACGAAAGAGGTAGTGAAGATGAAGCCACTGTCAGAACAGATTCTGGAGTTGTCCCAACGAACCAAGCGGGCCGAGGACGTCATGGCGGCGGCGCAGGCCAAGAACCGAGCCAAGCTTGAATCGCAGCGCGCAGAAATCGATAAGTCGATCGAGGCCGGCAAGGCGAACGTGGACGCTGCGCGGAAGCAGGTGGAGTCGCGATGGGACGAGACGCGCCACAGCATCGAGCAACGCGTCGCGACACTGCGCGCCGACACCGAAGCACGGCGCGCGGAGCGCGGTGCCAAGAAGGCGGAGCGCCGCGCCGAGGACGCCGAGCAGGAGGCCTCGGACATCGTGAACTTCGCGCTCTACGTTCTGGACGAGGCCGAGTATGCGGTCATCGACGCCGCCGTCGCGCGCGCAGACGCAGACGAACTTGCACACCGCGGCTGATCGACCGCGCTTGATTCGCGTTCGCGTTCCGGTCCGGGGAGACGGCCGGCGAGCGCGCGCTCCTCGGACTCACTGGGCTCGTTTCGATCGCTCTCGGCGTGGCGTTCACAGCTCGTCCGGACATCGGAGCGATCACCATCGCCCAGGTGTACGGGCTGTTCAGCCTGGTGTCCGGAGTCTCGTCCATCGTGGTTGCGACCAATCTCCGCCGGAGCACACAGGTAGCTCCGGTTGCGCAGCTAGCAGCCTGACGGCGATGTCAGGGTCGAACGGCGACGGTCCGCCCCCGCCAGCACGATCTTCCTTTTCCACATTCGTGATGATCGGCCAGAACCGGCAGGCGTCCTTCCAGCAGGCCAAGGGACGACCACGACTTCCAGGTCGGTG
>JAODNL010000586.1 GCA_025465405.1 Pseudonocardiales bacterium
CCAGCGAGCCGGCGGCGAGCGCCTGGTTGATGTCGCTCCAGGCGTAGTCGAAGTTGGCGCCCATGGAGTTGTCGGTCCTGCGCATGGTCTTGAGCATGTTCAGCGCCGCGAGGGTCTGCGGGTTGTCCAGCGTGGCCTTCGCGCTCTTTCCGGTGCCGGTCTCCATCCGGGCCCCGAGCGAGTAGGCCAGCGTGGTCAGGATCCAGCCGGCGGTGTTGTCGCTCTTGCCCATCTCGGCGAAGCCGGCCTTACCGGTCTTCTGCGCGATCTGCTTGGAGTCGGCCTGGACCTCGGCCCAGGTGGTCGGCGGGCTGTTCGGGTCGAGGCCGGCCTGCTGGAAGAGTTTGCGGTTGTAATGCAGCGCCTGCGCATACGCGGCGGTCGGCACCGCGATGATCTTTCCGGAGGCGTCGGTTCCCTCCGCGATGACCGCGGGGTTGTACTTGGAGAAGTACGGCAGCGCCTTGACCTCGCTGGTCAGATCGGCGAGCTGGCCATTGGCGCCCAACGTGCGTCCGTCGGTGAACGGCACCGTGAACACCGTCGGCAGCGTCTGAGCGGCGAGCTTTGCGGCGAAGGTCGGGCCGGTCCACTGGTACTGCACCGATTTGATCTTGATGGTCGGATTGGCGGTCTCGAACTGGGAGACCTGGTTGTTGAACTGCTTGGTCGCGTCAGCCGTGCTACCCGGAATGAGCGAGGCGACCGTGATCGACACAGGCTTGTTGGCGGTGCTGGAATTGCTGGCGTTGCTGGACTTGGAGCCGCTGCTGCTGCACGCGGCGGTCAGCAAGCCGGCCACCACCGCCGCGGCAACCACGGTATTCGTACGCTTCGACTTCATGATCACTCCTTGGATTCGGGAAGGCGCAGCCACGCGGCCGCGTCCTGCGGTAGGCGACCGGAGGCCAGCTCTTGACTGGCGATGAGAACGTCCGCGCCGGTTGGCAGCGCGACCGGGTCGATGCCGAGATTCACGACGCAGGCGAATCGCGCGCCGCGGGTGAAGGACAGAACTGTGGGTTCGCTGGGCAACCACGCGAATCCATCGGATGCCCTCAGTTCCCTTCTCCGTAGCCCCAGCGCCGCCCGATAGAGCGAAAGCATGGAGTCTGGATCCGCCGACTGGGCTGCGACGGTCAGCCGGCCCCAGCCGTCGGGTTGCGGAAGCCACGGTGCACGCGCGCCCGCGGGGCTGAATCCGTACGGCGGCCGGTCGCCGCTCCACGGCAGCGGGACCCGGCATCCGTCGCGGCCGGGGTCGAGCCCACCGGAGCGGAAGTGCATCGGGTCCTGGCGTTGCTCACTCGAGATGTCTTCGACTTCGGGCAGCCCGAGTTCCTCGCCTTGGTAGACGTACATCGACCCCGGGAGCGCCATCGCGAGCAGCGCGCCGGCGCGGGCCCGGCGGTTGCCGAGCCGGAGATCAGTCGGTGTCCCCTCGCGCTTGGCCTCGAAGGCGAAGGAGGTGTCACTGCGGCCGTATCGCGTCACCGTCCGGGTGACGTCGTGATTCGCGAGAACCCACGTTGCCGGGGCCGTCACCGGCGCGTGCGCGGCCAGCGTCGAGTCGATAGAGGTGCGCAGGGCGACCGGTTCCCAAGGGCAGGCAAGGAAGTCGAAGTTGAATGCGGTGTGCAGTTCGTCTTGGCGCAAGTAGCGAGCGAACCGCTCCGCGTCGGGAAGCCAGATCTCGCCCACCAGCAGGCGTGGCTCGACGTAGGAGTCGGCGATCGCTCGCCAGCGCCGATAGATCTCGTGCAGCTCGTCGCGGTCGGTGAACGGGTGATCACCGGGCTTGGCGTCCGGCGTCTCGTCGGCCAGGTCCGGCGCCTTGACCAGCAGCGCCGCGGAATCGATCCGGATGCCGGCCACGCCGCGGTCGAACCAAAACCGCAGCACCTCCTCGTGGTCGCGCACGACGTCCGGGTTGGTCCAGTTGAGGTCAGGCTGCTCGGGCGCGAACAGGTGCAGGTACCACTCCCCCGGTTCGCCATCGGCGTCCTTGACCCGCGTCCACGCCGGCCCACCGAAGATCGACTGCCAGCCGTTCGGCGGCGACTCACCGCGCGGACCCTGCCCGGCGCGGAACCAGAACCGGTCTCGGTGCGGTGAACCGGGGTCGGCGGCGACCGCCGCACGAAACCACGGGTGCTGGTCGGAGACGTGGTTGGGGACGATGTCGACGATCGAGCGGATGCCCATCACGAGCGCCTCGCGGATGAGCGCTTCGGCCAGCTCGAGGGTTCCGAACGACGGGTCGATCGCTCGGTAGTCCGCGACGTCGTATCCGCTGTCGGCCATCGGCGACGGGTACCAGGGGCTGAACCAGAGGGCATCCACGCCGAGTTCACGCAGGTAGGGCAGCCGGTCGATCACACCGGCCAGGTCGCCCGTCCCGTCGCCGTTCACGTCGGCGAAGCTGCGGACGTACACCTGGTAGACGACGGCGTCGCGCCACCACGGGGCGTCGCTGCTCGATCGGTCGGCCGTCACTGTGCCCCTCACTGCCGCAGAAGACCGCAGAGGACCGCGGAAGATGCTGGAAGAAGTGACACGGACAGTACGCAGGCGAAACAATTTAATGCAAGACCTTGACGAAAATTTGCAGAATATCTACTCAACTGCCGGCGAGCATGCCGACGCCGGCGAACGGGCTGATTACGGCGGGAAGCCGCGCGACGTCAGGCGCTGGTACGCGCGCGGGCCGGACCCGTGGAGCCGCGGACGACCAGTTCGGGCTCGTAGAAGAGCTCCTCGGCGGCGATGGTGGCGCCTTCGATCTGACCGGTGAGCATGGCGACCGCGGCCTTGCCGATAGCCTCGATCGGCTGGCGGACCGTGGTCAGCGGGGGGTCCGTGCAGTTCATGAACGCCGAATCGTCGAAGCCCACGACCGAGACGTCCGACGGCACGGCCAGCCCGCTTCGGCGAACCGCTCGGATCGCGCCCAGCGCCAGTGGGTCGCTCGCGCAGACGATGCCCGTGGCACCGCCGGTGATCAGCCGGTTCGCCGCCGCCTGGCCGCCCTCGAGCGAGAACATCGATCGCTCCACCAACTCGCCGGGCGCCGTGCGACCGGCGCGGGTGAAGGCGGCCTGGAACGCGATCAGCTTGCGGCGCGACGGAACGTGGTCGGGCGGGCCGAGAATGACGCCGATGCGCTCGTGCCCGAGGGAGTTCAGGTGGGCGAATGCCTGGTCCATCGCGACGCCATCGTCGGTGGACACACGCGGGAATTCGAGGTGATCGGCGGCCGCGTTGATCAGAACGACCGGCAGGCGAAGCTTCAGCAAGCGGGCGTAGTGCTCGTGCGGTGCGTCGGCTTCCGCATACTGCCCACCGGCGAAGAGCATGCCCGACACCTGGCGCTCGAGCAGCATGTCGACGTACTCGGCCTCGGACATGGTGCCGGTGCGCGTGCAGAGCACCGAGTTGAAGCCACGCTGCGCCAGCGCGCCGCTGACCACTTCGGCCAGCGCCGGGAAGATCGGGTTCTGCAACTCCGGTACGACGAGGCCCACCATCCGAGCCCTGCCCCGGCGCAGCTGCGTCGGTCGCTCGTAGCCGATGACGTCGAGGGCGGTCAGGACGGCGTCACGGGTGGCATCGGCGACGCCCGACTTACCGTTGAGCACCCGGCTGACCGTCGCCTCGCTCACGCCAGCCTGTTTCGCAACCTCAGCAAGACTCCGCGACACGCTGCAACTGTATGACACATCGTGCAAGACCGCAGTCGTTCTAGCCGCGATCTTGATAGTTCCGTCATACCTATGCGATCTTGCTGCTCCTCGTGGGCCATGACACCACCTCGGCATCAAGATCCGGTCGCGATGTCAGGGCTTGACGATATGACTGTCGGGTGGACCTGGTTTCGCTCCCACGTTCTCGCGCGGTGGCCGCTGTCGGATACGACGCGGTGTCCGCCACGCTGCGCGTCCGCTTCCGCAACGGCCGCCTGTACGACTACCTCGGCGTGCCCACGCACGTGCACGACGATCTACTGACCAATGCGCACCCCTGGACCACCTGGGGCATGCACATCAAGCGGACGTATCGCTTCGAGCGCCTCGAGTAGTGACCGCTCAGTGATCTTGATGCTCCTCGAGCGCCATGACACCACGTGGCAATCAAGATCGCGGCCGTCGCGGTCGGACGGAACCCGGCGCCGGTCACGCTCACCGGGGCCGGGCATCGTGCAAGTATGGGTGCTCCGCACTGGACAGGCGGGACGGTCGCACATGCACCCTTGGCAGTGGCTCCGGGAACGTGATCGCGGCTTCGCGGCATTGCGCCGCGCGGGGCGCACGGCGATCGTCATGCCGGCTCTGTTCGCCATCGGCGACAAGATGATCGGCAATCCGACGGTGGCGACCTTCGCCGCGTTCGGCTCGTTCGCCATGCTGCTGCTCGTCGACTTCAGCGGCCCGATGCGCGATCGACTGCAGGCACAGGCCGCGCTCGCCATCGCCGGGGCAGTGCTCGTCTGCCTCGGCACGCTGGCTTCGCGAGCCGCGTGGCTCGCGGCCGTCGCGATGGCGCTCGTCGCGTTCGGCGTGCTCTTTGCCGGCGTCGTCAGTTCGGTATTGGCCGGCGCCACCCCGTCCCTGTTGCTTGCGTTCATCCTGCCGGTGTCGTCGAAAGCACCGGTGTCGTCGATCCCCGATCGCCTCGCCGGGTGGGGCCTGGCCTCGGCCGCCGCGTTCATCGCCGTCGCCGTGCTGTGGCCGGCGCCTACACGAGATCCACTGCGCGCGCAGGCCGCCCTGGCCTGTCGTGCGCTGGCGGCCCGGTTGCGTGCCGACGTCGCGTACCTTCTCGGCGGCGAGGGAGCTCCGTCGGCGGACGAGCGCACCGATGCGATGGTGGCGGCGAATGCGGCCGTCTCGGCGCTGCACACGATCTTTCTGGCCACTCCGTACCGCCCGACCGGGCTGAGCACCGTGGCCCGGACCGTCGTCCGGCTGGTGGACGAGCTGAACTGGCTGAACACGGTGGTGATCAAATCCGGGGCGCATCCGAAGGGAATGCCCGTCAACCGTCCGGCCTGCGCGGTGAAGCTCGCGGCGGCGTTGGTCGTCGAGCGCGGCGCGGACCTGCTCGACCAGAACGGCGGCCGTCCCGATGCGCTCGAGCAGGCACTGGCCGAACTGCGAGCGACACTCACCACCATGGAGGAGAGCGCCACCACCAAGCTGTCGATCCAGCGACCGCCCGACCGCGCCGGCGCTGTCGCCACCGACGATCGGACCACGGAACTCGTCACCTCGCTCGATCCGAGCTTTCGCGCTCAGGAACTGAGCTTCGCCGTCTCGCAGATCGCGAACAACATCGCACTGACCGCGGCGGCGGAACGGCGCAACTGGCTGGACCGGTTCCTCGGTCGCCAGCCTGAGGGTCTGGCCAGCACTCTGGCCGCGGCCCAGGAACGCGCCGCCGCACACATCGAGCGGCACTCGGTCTGGCTGCACAACAGCGTGCGGGGAGCCGTCGGGCTCGGCGCTGCGATCTTCGTCGCCAACCAGACGGGGGTGCAGCACTCGTTCTGGGTCGTGCTCGGAACGCTGTCCGTGCTGCGCTCCAATGCGTTGAACACCGGGCAGAACATCGTGCGTGGTCTGCTCGGCACCACGATCGGATTCATCATCGGCGCGGCCCTGCTCGTACCGATCGGCAAGAACACGACTCTGCTGTGGTTCCTTCTGCCACTCGCCATTCTGATCGCCGGCGTCGCTCCCGCCGCGATCTCCTTCGCCGCCGGCCAAGCAGCGTTCACCCTCACACTCGTGATCTTGTTCAACATCATCGCGCCGGCCGGATGGCGCGTCGGCCTGCTTAGGGTCGAGGACGTCGCCATCGGCTGTGCCGTGAGCCTTGTGGTCGGACTGCTGTTCTGGCCGCGCGGCGCGGCGGCCGCACTCGGCACCGCCCTGGCCGAAGGGTATGTCGACAGCGCGCGATTCCTTGCTGTCGCGGTCGAATTCGGCATGCTGCGCTGCGACTTTCGCCCGCCCGGCGCGGCGATCCCACTCCCGCCGGCGGACGAGGGAATCCGCGCAGCGGCGGCATCACGACGGCTCGACGACGCGTTTCGTAGCTATCTGGCCGAACGCGGCGCCAAGCCGGTACCCCTCGCCGAGATGATCGGGCTGGTGACCGGCGTAGTCGCGCTACGGCTCGCCGCGGACGCCGTGCTGGACCTGTGGCAGCGCGACGACGGGCAGGCGGGGGGTGATCGATCCGTCGCCCGGCGCGAGCTGCTCGCGACCAGTGATCTCGTGCAGGGTTGGTACGGCAATCTGGCAGCAAGCCTGACCGGCCGCGGCGACGTACCCGCGCCGCTCGATCATGACGGGCTGGCCGATCGTCGACTCGTCGACGCGGTACGGCACGACCTGCGGGGCGAGGACGGTCGCGCCACGGCAACCGCGGTTCGGGTGATCTGGACCGGTGATCATCTCGACGCCGTACGCCGGCTGCAAACCGCATTGGTCGAGCCCGCTCGGATCGCGGCGGCGCAGAATGCGCTCACCGCCGCTGACACCACCCGGAGCTGGCCGATCAGGTGGGCCAGACTTGCGTGATCTCTAGTCCGACGTAGCCCTGACACTCAGCCCGGTTCGGCTACCGCCATCTCGCCGAGGAGCGACCAGTCGTCCTGCGGCACGGTCATGTTCACGATGCGCGGCGTCTCCGCAAGGTAGGGCGGCAAGTCTCTCCGCGCGGCCGTGAAATGCGCGGACTGGACATGCGCCGCGCCCGCGTCGTCGCGGAAGGCCTCGACCAGCACGTACTCGGTCGGATCGTCGAGACTGCGCGACCAGTCAAACCACAGGCAGCCCGGCTCGGCCCTGGTTGCCTCGGTGAAAGCGCGCGAGATGGTGGGCCATTCGTCCGCGTGCTCGGGCAGGATCCGGAACTTCGCGGTTATGAAGATCATCGAGCTCCCCAGATCAGACAGCAACCTGTCCGCGATGCTAGCCGGTGCGCGCAGGCGGCACTCGGCCAATTTGCCGGCTCATCAGTGCGCACGCTCCGGGATGCGGTGCGTCGTCATCAGTCGGAGTCTGCCCGCACATCCGCACGGGGAATCGCGCACGGATGCGGGCAGACTCCGATCCGCCCGCGGAGCACAGTCGGCGCACGGATGCGGGCAGACTCCGATCCGCTCACGGAGCACGGTCGGCGCACGGATGCGGGCAGACTCCGATCCGCTCGCCGAGCACGGTCGGCGCACGGACGCGGGCAGACTCCGATCCGCTCGCGGAGCACAGTCGGCGCACGGACGCGGGCAGACTCCGACTGGCCGGCAATGACCCCGTGCGGCGGCACATCAACGCCTCGGCACCTCGGCACCTCAAGTCCTACTGGGCGAGACGTGCTCGAGTCGCGCCAGGCATTTGCCGATTGACTGCGGTCGTGGCGACGATGACCGCGTACCGCCGCCAACGCGTGAGTCCGGTGACGGTGCCGGTCGCGTGGTCGTCACCATGAGGTTGAGAACAGCGAGATCCACCCGAAGGAGAGCACGCGCATGATGATTCCGGCACGCACACTTGGCGGGCTTTCGGTCGGTGCGATCGGTCTGGGCTGCATGAGCTTCGCTCCGGTCTACGGCGGCGTGGACGATCTCGACCCGACGAGCGTCGTCCTGTCCGCCGTTGACCACGGCGTCATGCTCGACACCGCCGACGGTTACGGCGACAGCGAAGTTCTCATCGGCGAGGCCATCCGCGCGCGACCCCGTGATCAGGTTGTCATCGCGAGCAAGTTCGGCATCGTGTCAGGACCCCGACCTGGACGGCCCGCGGTCGTCAACGGCACGCCCGAGTACGTGCGGGCCTCGGTCAAGCGGTCCCTCCAGCGGCTGCGTACCGACTACATCGACCTCTACTACCAGCACCGAGCGGACGAGAACGTGCCCATCGAGGAGACCGTCGGCGCCATGGCCGAACTCGTCTCGTCGGGAGAGGTGCGTTTCCTCGGCTTGTCGGAGGCGTCCGTGGACACGATTCGCCGCGCCGCGAGCGTCCATCCGATCGCGGCGGTCCAGAGCGAATGGTCGCTGTGGAGCCGAGACATCGAACGCGCGGTCGTGCCGGCGTGCCGCGAACTCGGAATCGGCCTGGTCGCGTTCAGTCCGCTGGGTCGCGGCATGCTCACCGGGACGGTGACCTCGCGCGAGCAGTTCGGAGAGCACGACCTGCGCCGAATCCATCCCCGCTTCACTGCAGAAACCTTTCCTGCCAACCTCGCGACCGTCGACGTCGTGCGGGACATCGCGAGTAGGCACGACGCGACGCCTGGACAGGTCGCACTCGCCTGGTTGCTGGCCAAGGGTGCGGACGTCGTACCTATCCCGGGAACGAAACACGTCCACTACCTCGAGGACAACCTCGGCGCCGCCGGCATCGAGTTGTCCGAGGCCGACCTCGGCCGTCTCGACGCGCTGACCGCGTCAGGTGACCGGGCGATCGATCCGACGTTCATCTACCGCACCACGCCGCCGATGCCTCGCTGAGGGCCAGAGACGTCAGAGCAGCAGGTTGAAGACACGGATGACCCGACTCCACGCCTTCGAGCCCGGATTGGTGTCTTTGGGATCGATGATCGTGAAGCACCTGGCCAGGGCCAGCGTCAATCCGCCGGCAACCTCGATCAGGCGCGGGTCGACCTCATCCGAGAGGGCGAGATCGATCGGGGGCCGGGCGGCTATCCGCGCGAGGATAGGTTTGCTGTCCACCTCGGCATCCAGCTTCTTGAAGGCGTGCATCGACTCCTGAAGCCCCTTGGTGATGGGCAGGTCCCACGGCTGGATGACGTCGCGGTTGTTCGCCTTCGCCCGCGCACCGGCGATCAGCACCATGTCGTAGACCTTGTCCGCGACGAAGTCCTGGTACCGCGTCAGGTCGCTCTCGTCGACATTCAATCCCGCGGCTACGCGAAAGAATCGCTTGAACCTGGTCTCACCGGCAACGTCCACGTCTGCTCCGGTCTGCACTCAACGGCTGTGCGCACGGACACGGTTTCGGTGTGCGACCTGTGTTTGAAGCCTAGCCCCGCGCGTGATGCGCGTCTCCTGAGATCCGGAGGTGGGGCATCCGTT
>JAODNL010000605.1 GCA_025465405.1 Pseudonocardiales bacterium
GTCGTGCTGGTGGTGCAAGGCATTCGGCGCTCGTTCGAGAAGTACCTGCGGCTGGACGAGATGAGCCGGCGTACGCGCGAGGTCGTCGGCGCGCTCGGCGTGGTCGGCACGGTGGCCCGTGGCCTCGTGTTCGGACTGACCGGCGTGCTCGTCGTCGACGCCGCGGTGCGCTTCGACCCGAATAAGGCATCTGGCATCGATGCGGCCATCCGGACCTTGGCCGGGCAATCGTCGGGACAGGCCTTACTCATCGTGACCGGGATCGGCCTGATTGCCTTTGGTTGCTACGGATTGGCCGAGGCACGCTGGCACGTAACGTGAGCGTGAGAGATCACTCGCTGTGACGAGAGCCGCAGCTCCTGGCGATCCTGCAAGCGCTACCGGGCGATAAACTCTCTCGAATCCCACCGATGGCACGCGACGGCTCTTTAGCCGTCGCGCAGCACAGTCAACGTTGACTGGCGAGGAGATTCATACATGACAGCAGGCACGGTTCCCGGTCTCGACACGGCTCCGACCACGCATGCACGGCTGCTCGCCTGGGTCCGTGACACTGCCGAGCTCACGGCGCCCGACCGCATCGAATGGGTCGACGGCTCGCCCGAGGAGTGGACCAGGATCACCGACCTGCTCGTCGACAGCGGCACGTTCGTCCGGCTCAATCCCGACAAGAAGCCGAATTCCTTCTGGTGTGCCTCCGACCCGACCGACGTCGCCCGCGTCGAGGACCGCACCTTCATCTGTAGCCGCGACCCGCGTGACGCCGGTGCCACCAACAACTGGATGGACCCCGACGACATGAAGGCCATCCTCACCGAGCGCTTTCGCGGCTCGATGCGAGGCCGAACCATGTACGTCCTGCCGTACTGCATGGGTCCGCTGACCGCCGACGAGCCGATGCTCGGCGTCGAGATCACCGACTCCCCGTATGTCGTCGCCTCGATGCACATCATGACCCGCCTGGGCTCGAAAGCACTTGCCCTGTTCGCAAAGGACGGCGTGGAGCAGCCGTTCGTTCCCGGCCTGCACTCCGTCGGCGCGCCTCTGGACTCCGGCGAGGCAGACGTCGCGTGGCCGTGCAACGACACCAAGTACATCGTCCAGTTCCCC
The DNA here is from genome assembly GCA_025465405.1 of Pseudonocardiales bacterium. GTDB lineage: Bacteria > Actinomycetota > Actinomycetes > Mycobacteriales > Jatrophihabitantaceae > RYN-117. Next base: position 1,111 of record JAODNL010000605.1, read on the forward strand.
GAGGAGCGGATGATCTGGTCCTACGGATCGGGTTACGGCGGCAACGCGTTGCTCGGCAAGAAGTGTTACTCGCTGCGCATCGCCTCGGTGAAGGCGCGCGACGAGGGCTGGCTGGCCGAGCACATGCTCATCGCCAAGGTCACGTCACCCAGCAACCGGGTTTCTTACATCGCCGCCGCGTTCCCGTCGGCGTGCGGCAAGACCAACCTCGCGATGCTCGAACCGACGCTGCCGGGCTGGAAGCTCGAGACGATCGGCGACGACATCGCCTGGATCCGTATCGGCGACGACGGGCGGTTCTACGCGGTCAACCCGGAGAACGGGTTCTTCGGCGTCGCGCCCGGTACCGACTTCCACACCAATCCGAACGCGATGCGCACGATCGCGAAGGGCAGTTCGATCTTCACCAACGTCGCCCTGACCGACGACGGCGACATCTGGTGGGAGGGCATGGGCGAGCCGCCCGCGCACCTCACGTCGTGGAAGAAGCAGAATTGGACGCCGGACCACGACGAGTTGGCCAGCCACCCCAACTCGCGCTACTGCACGCCCATCGAGCAGTGCGAGACGAAGGCACCGGAGTGGGACGACCCGAACGGCGTGCCCCTGGACGCGATCTTCTTCGGCGGGCGGCGCCGCGACACGGTGCCACTCGTCACCGAGGCGCGCGACTGGCAGCACGGCGTTTTCATGGGAGCGACGCTCTCGTCCGAGACGACAGCGGCGGCCACCGGCCAGGTCGGCGTGGTTCGCCGCGATCCGATGGCGATGCTGCCGTTCATCGGATACAACGCCGGCGACTACTTCGCGCACTGGATCGAGGTCGGCAAGGGCGCCGACGCCGTCAAGCTGCCGAAGATCTTCTACGTGAACTGGTTCCGCCGCGACAGCGACGGCGGGTTCCTCTGGCCGGGCTTCGGTGAGAACATCCGCGTGATCAAATGGGCGCTCGAGCGGATCGACGGAACCGCCGCCGCCATCGACACGCCGATCGGGCGCGTGCCCACGCCGGAGGCGCTGGACGTCAACGGACTCGACATGAGCGAGGACGAGCTGCAGGCCGCGCTGGCAGTGGCCGTCACCGAGTGGAAGAACGAGATTCCCGGCATCGAGGAGTGGTTCGACAAGATCGGACCGCAGCTGCCGTCCTCGATGCGCGATGAGCTCGACGCGCTGAAGCTGCGCCTCAACGCCTGACGCGCCCCATCGATCGTTGATCAAGACGTCGCAGTGGTCGCCGTAGCGGCCACTCGAACGTCTCGATCAACGTGGGTTGGGCGGGTTACCGGCTGCGTGCAGGTCGTAGAGCGCGAGCGTGGCGACGCTGTGCGAGTCCGCGAGCACACCGTCTCGGATCATCGCCCGCACGTCGGTCTCGGCGAACCAGCGGTGCACCATGTCCTGCTCGCTGGCCTCCCGCCGCGGCGGCCCCTCGGTCAGGCCGGTGGCGAGGAACGCGTCGTAGGACTGCGAGCTGTAACCGGATGCGGCGAACAGCCGACCGAGATGCCGGAAGCGCTCGGCCCGCAGCCCCGTCTCCTCCGCCAACTCGGCCGACGCGAGCTCGACGGCCGTCCCCGAGTGCCCCTCGGACCAACCGCCCTGCGGGAATTCCCACTGCCGGGCCCCGACGGCATAGCGGTACTGCTCGACCAGCCAGAACCCGCCGTCGGCCCACGGCAGCACGACGACGAAGTCCTGCTTCTCGACGACCGCGTACGAGCCCGTCGTGCCGTCCGGATACTCGATCTCGTCCTCACGCAGGCGCAGCCAGGGATTGCGGTAGACCTCCCGGGTAGCTCGGCGGCGGATGTCGGTCACGCCCGTCTCCGGCACAGCAGGTGCGCGACCAACGCGGTCCAACCGGTCTGATGCGACGCGCCCAGCCCCTCGCCGGTGTCTCCGTGGAAGTACTCGCTGAACGTGATGTGCTCCCGCCACAGCGGGCTGTCCGACGCCTCGATGCGGTCGCCGTCTGAGGGGCGACGCCCGTCCGACCCGCGGCGGAACAGGTCGATCAACCGCTCGTCGATCACGTTCGCGGCCTCGGCGACCGTCAGCTTCTGGCCCGACCGCGCCGGAACCTCGATCGTCGTGCCCTCCCCGAGGAACGAGTGGTAGGTCCGTAGCGCGTCCGCGAGCAGCACGTTCACCGGGAACCACACCGGCCCGCGCCAGTTGGAGTTCCCTCCGAACAGGCCCGAGCGGGACTCGCCCGGCTCGTAGTCGATCGACATCGACGCGCCCTGGACGTCAGCCGTGAACGGTGTTCGGTAGGCCGCGGACAGCGAGCGGATTCCGTAGCGGGACAGGAACTCGTCCTCGTCGAACATGCGGGCCAGGACGCGGACGAGCCGGTCAGGGTCCAGCAGCGACAGCAGTTGCTCAGCCGGCTCGTCGGGCAGGCCGGCTCGGGACAGCAGGCCGTCCAGCAGTTCCGGCCGCCGGAGTTGCAGCCAGCGCAGCCGGGCCGTGAAGTCGGGCAGCGCCTCGGCGGTCCACGCCGGCGCATGCGCCACCGCCAGGACGTGCAGCAACCCGACCATCGAGCGGACCTGTAGCTGCTGCGCGTACCCGTCCGGATGGATGAGGACGTCGTAGCAGAAGCCGTCCTCCTCGTTCCACAGGTGAACGTTGCCGGAGCCGAACGTGCGAACAGCGTGCGCGATCGAAAGGAAGTGCTCCAAGAACTTGGTGGCCGTCTCGTCCCACGCCTTGACAGTGACGGAGAGCTCGACCGCGATCTTGAGCATGTTCAGGCAGAAGAACGCCATCCAGCTCGTCGCGTCGGATTCCTCCAGGCGACACCCGGGCGGCAGCGCAGCGGAGCGGTCGAACAGGCCGATGTTGTCCATGCCGAGGAAGCCGCCCTCGAAGAGGTTCGACCCGTCGACGTCCTTGCGGTTCACCCACCAGCCGAAGTTCAACAACAGCTTGGTGAAGACCCGGATCAGGAAGTCGGTGTCGTGCCGCCCGTCGATGAGGTAGACCTGCCACGCGGCCCAGGCGTGGACGGGCGGATTGACGTCGCCGAAGGACCATTCGTAAGCCGGCAGCTGCCCGTCAGGGTGCATCGTCCACTCGCGGCACAGCAACAGGAGCTGGTCCTTCGCGAACTGCGGGTCGACGTGCGCGAACGCCAGGCAATGGAACGCGAGGTCCCACGAGGCGAACCACGGGTATTCCCACTCGTCGGGCATCGACATGACGTCGGCGAGCGCGACGTGCCGCCAGCCGGTGTTGCGCCCGCCGGGCGCGGCGCGCTGGCCCGGCGGTTCGGGTTGAGCCGGATCGCCGTCGAGCCACTCCCCGACGTTGTACCGATACAGCTGCTTGCTCCAGAGCAGGCCCGCGAACGCGCGCCGTGCAATCGTGCGGTCCTCATCGGACAGCCGCGCCGGAAGCGTCGCGCCGTAGAAGTCGTCGGCTTCGCCGCGCCGATCCGCAAGCACGGCGTCGAACCCCGGCCCGAACGTGTGCTCGTCCGCCGAGGCGCCGGACAGCCGCAGCCGGACCCGCACCGTCTCGCCGGGCGCTACCTCGTCGAACCGGTACCAGAACGCGGCCTTGGTACCGGTGCCATCGGGGTTCACCGCCGACTGGTCGCCGTGCACGACCCGCCGATCGACGCCGTCCTTCGTGTAGCTGGTCGAGTTGCGGTCGAGGCCGAACAGCGCGACGTCGTTCGTCTCGTTCTCGCAGACGAGCACGGCGGGATCACCCTCTGCCGCAAGCACATACCGACCCAGGTAGTCGTGCCGGCACTCGACCGCGCGCAGCTGTCCGGACTCGAGCTCGGGCGGATCGACGCGATGCATCGTGGGCCGGCGCAGGTCGCGACCCCACGTCCACGTGTTGCGGAACCAGATCTGCGGCAGCAGGTGCAGTGGTGCCGGATCCGGACCGTGGTTCGTCGCTTCGACGACGATCGCCATGTCGTCGGGCGACGCTTTGGCATACGTGACCGTGACGTCGAAGAACCGGTCGTCGGCGAGGACCCCGGTGTCGGCGAGCTCGAACTCGCGATCGTCGCGCCCACGGCGGGCGCTCTCCTCCCGCAGCAGCTGGTACGGGTATTCGGCCTGCGGGTAGCGGTAGAGCCACTGCAGGTACGAGTGCGTCGGCGTGCCGTCCAGCGGCCACCAGTACTCCTTGGCGTCCTCACCGTGATTGCCTTCGGAGTTGGTCAGCCCGAACAGGCGCTCCTTCAGCAGCGGGTCGCGGCCGTTCCACAACGCGATCGAGACGTTCAGGAACCCGAACCGGTCACAGATTCCACCAAGGCCGTCCTCGCCCCACCGGTACGCGCGACGGTGCGCGTGCTCGAAGGGCAGATAGTTCCACGCATCGCCGCCGGCGGAATAGTCCTCCCGGACGGTGCCCCACTGCCGTCCGGCGAGATACGGCCCCCACAATCGCCACGGGCTGGTCGAGTCCGGCGACTCGGCCAGCCGCGCGTGCTCGGCGGACAGATGCTCACCGCGGGCGGGCTGCGCGGCATGACGAGCTGACATTCACACAGCTTGGCATCCGCTGCCCTGACGGCCAACGGCCACGCGTCCACATCACGGCAGAGGGCGTACCGACCTAGGTCACGGTGAACGTAAAGTTCGCCGAGCTTGCAGGTAGATAGTCTCCGTCGCCGGAGTAGTCAGCCCGATGGACGTAGGTACCGGGCTTGTGTGGCGTGAGCCGGAACGTCGCGGTGCCGTTGACCAACGTCGCCGTCGCCGAGACGCCGACCTTCAGGTGCTGCAACGTGATCTTGCCGGTCGGGACGGCGCCCGAGGTCTTGGACACGGTCACGGTGACCGTCACCGTGTGACCACGCTTGATCTTCGTCGCCGACAGCTTCACAGTCACCGACGGCTTGGTCTTGAGCAGCACTCGCTGCGCCTTGGCGCCCACCTTGTTCTGGAAGTGGACGAACAGGGCGCCGAGCCCGTGATCCACGGCGTATGCCGGAGCATCCCGCCGAACGACGAGAACGGACCCGGGTGAGTCGCGGTACAGGATCGCGCTCGTGTCACCGTCGAACGACCCGTAGACGGCAACACCGGGGCGGGTCACGTCGACTGACAGCGGATGGCTCAGCGAGCCGTCCGGCGCCAGGCCGACCGTGTCGACCGGGGCAGCCGCCGCGTTCGAGAAGCCGGCGACGCCGTAACTGAACCGCGGGTGCGATCCGGTGATGCCCGGCAACGCCGAGATCGCCACCGGCAGCACCATCGTGTTGCTGTCGAACAGCGCGGTGTCCACGTCACCGAGGCGATCGTTGATCGGCTCGACGTCGAGCACCGAGCCGTCGTTCAGGTCGACCAGCTCGCTGACGAAGATGTCCTGGCCGGACAGCCTCGTGTTGAACAGCAGCACGTCGGGCTGGTTGTCGCCGTTGGTATCGATGTAGATGTCGAGCTCATGCGCGGACGCGGCAGTGCGCCACGGACCCTGCGTGGTGATCGAGAAGTACACGAGACCGTTCGCCACGGGATCCTGACCGATGCTCCTGAGCTGCGGTGCGTCGGTCGTGACACCCACGTACTTCAGGTCGGCCGAGCGCTCGTCGGGGAAGTGCACACACCCCGTCGTGACCGTCACGCTGCAGTTCGGAGCAAGACCGCTGACCGCCTGCAACTCAAAGCCCGAGACGAGCGACTGGACCTGCTCGTTGCCGGCACCCTGGTTCACCCGCTGGCCGGACAACGGCACCACACCGGTCTGGGTCGGACCGGCCGGCAGCGTCAGCGACGCAGGCTGTGTCATCTGCGATGCCGGACGCGGGGCCGAGTACACCGGCACCCGCAGGACCGGCGTTCCCGGCGCAGCCGGCGTCAGGAGCACCCGACCACTTGCGTCGGCCACGTATTCGCGCGGCAGGCCGGCCTGGTCCCGGCTCATCGTCGGATCGATCGTCTTGGTGAGCGCCGTGGGATCGGGGATCGACAGTGTCAACGTGACGAGCTGGATCGACTGCGGGTCGACCGTCACCGAGGACGGCGAGACCGTGTAGTCGACGCCCGGCACCGTCGTGATCGCGTCGTAGCTGGCGGCGTACGTCGCCGCCGACAGACCCTTGTTGACGACCTTGATCGTCTTGGTGAGCGTCAGCGGGCCGGTCACCTCGAGCGGCCCGAACGACGCGCTCACGGCTCCCGGATCGTCCTGGACGTAGGCCAGCACGGAGTTGTCCAGCGCCGCCTTCGCGTCGATGCGGCCGGCGCCCACGCGGTTGGGTGCGTACGTGTCGCCGCTGTGGTCGGTACCGGTGTAGAGGTCCTGGCCGGCGGTGTTCATGATGTCTGCCTTGACCTCTTCCGGGTTCCAGTCCGAATGCTGCGAACGCACGAGCGCCGCCAACCCCGCGATCATCGGGGTCGCCATCGAGGTGCCAGTGAAGGACACCCCCTGGCTGCCCGTCCCCACAGCGGTCGAGAAGACGCTCGTACCGACGGCCGTGACGTCCGGCTTGACGTTGCCGGCCCCGCGCATGCCGCGCGACGAGCTGCTGCTCACCTTGTCGTTGTCGGCCGGGATGAGCTGCTTGAACCCGTTGGCCACCGTGCCACTGACCGTCACGACGTCAGCCAGGTGGGCGCGGATGGCGTCGCCGGCGGACTTGACCACGAGGACCCCGGGAATCGCCGTGCTGCCCGTGATTTCCGCGGAGAAGGTCTCCTGGTCGTCGGCGAAGATGAACCCGGTCGCACCGGCCGCGGCGACATTGCCGGACCGCGCCACCGAGCCGCAGCGCCGAACGGTGTCGTCGTCGGTCCACTCCAGGAACGCGATCTTGCCGTTCACGGCGGCGGCGTCGGCCGCATTCAGAGGAGCGCAGCCGTCCTTGTTCGTCGGGCTGGTCAACGCGACGACGGTACCCGACAGATCCGGGCTGCCCGTCCAGTCGTACGCGATCGACCGCTCGGCGCCGCGGGAGCCGGCGATAACCGCAGGGGCACTCACGTTCAACGCGTCGATCTGGGAGTACGCGTCGACGGAGTTCGCTGCCGCGATCGCGCTCACGGCGTTGCCCGGAGAGCCACCCACGTCGTAGTAGTCGCCGCCGTTGCCCGATGCGGCGACAACGGAGATCCCCAGTTGCGACGCGGCGTTCGTGGCCACTGAGTCGCCGTCCTGGGGGGAGCCGTAGTCCGACCCGAGCGACATGTTGATCACCGAGGCGTGGTCGGACGGGTCACCGTCGCCGTTCGGGTCGGCCGCCATGTCGATCGCCTGCGTGACGACGTCCGTGGAACCCTCGCAGCCGAACACCTTGTAGGCCATCAGCTTGGCCTGGGGTGCCATGCCGGGGCCGATCCGGAGAGTGCCGAACGGCGTGCCGCTGTCATATGCGCCGGCGTAAGTGGCTCCGGCCGAGGTAACGCCGTAGCCCGCGGCCGTTCCGGCGACGTGGCTGCCGTGGCCGGCACAGTCCAGCGGGTTGAGATCCGGATGGGGAACCGGCTGGAACGCCGCGCTGCTCGGGTCGGCGTTGTAGTCGTCGCCCGCGAGGTCGTAACCCTGGATGATCTTCGCGCTGGGGAAGAGGGTCGGCGCGGCCGGCGCGGCATCGGTCGCCTTGGCGGCGGTGTAGGCAGCCACGGTGCCGGGCCCGCCGAAGTTGGCGTGGGTGTAGTCGATGCCCGTGTCGATGATCGCGATGGTGCTGTTCTGGCCGAGGTCGCCGTAGGCGGTCCACACGCTCGGGGCGCCTTGGAGCGGAACGGCGTAGGAGTTCGACGCCTGCTTCGGCGCGATCGGATACACGCCCGCGACGTCGCCGATCAACTGCAGCCTCGAGAAGTTGTGGACGTCGGTGTACACGGCGACGCCGGCGAGCACGCTGTGCGTCCGGTACATCACGCGCGATCCGGAGGGCAGAGCCGACACGACGCGCGCCTGCGCAGCCTTGATCGACGTGAACTGCTGCTTGGCCGCGGTAGAGGCCGCGGACTTGCCACGCGCAGCCGCGCCGCGGAACGCCGTGAGCGTCGACTGGGTGCGTAGCTGGAGAAGGAATGCGTAGCTGCCATGGCTCGGCACGCCCGCCGGGGGTCCGGACTTGCCCGGTTCGCCACCCGCGGGGGCCTGCTTACCCATCGCGCGAGGTAGCGCGCTCTGACCGGCGATCTTGCCCTTCAGGGACTGCGCCTTCGGGACTCCGCCGGCTTTCGGGCTCGGACGTGTCGCTGACAGCGGCGTGGCGCCGGCGCTCGTGGATGTCACGGCGGACGCGACGAGCGCGGCCACGGCTGCTGCTGCGAGCGGCGCGCGAGACCGGAGCAACGTTGATCGGATCATTCCCATCCCCTTCGGCGAGGGATCTCAGACCGCTCCGGGTTGTGCCCGACTGCTCGCTGCCCATGCAGCGGGCCGGTCAGCCGCCTCGCCGCGCGGACCCTATACCGAATTCTCACTTTTCCGGCAGGCCCAAGATCGAGCGTCGCGAGCGGAAATGTGATCGATCCGGCCGCGTAACGTGTAACGATCGTGCCGGCTGAAGCAGACCTCCTCGCCGAACGTGCCCATCTGATCGCTGCCCGTCGCTGCCTGCTCGCGATGCAGGAAAGCGCCTCGGCTATCGCCGACTACGGCGTCGACGAGCTGGCCAGCCAGTCTCTCGGGCGGCTGCGCGCCGAGCGGCTCAGCGCACTTGCCGCCGACCCCGACGCACCGGCGTTCTTCGGTCGCACCGACCGCGACACCGGCGGCGACGCCGTCGAGATCTTCCATATCGGGCGGCGCCACGTGCGCGACGAGCGCGGCGACCCGGTCGTGATCGACTGGCGCGCGCCGATCGCCCGCGCCTTCTACCGCGCCACTCCCGCCGACCGGATGGGCGTGCGACTGCGTCGTCGCTTCGGCTTCCACGACGGCCAATTGAGCTCGTTCGAGGACGAGCATCTCGACCTCGGCGAGCAGCTGGGCCTGCGGTCGGACCTGCTGCGGGAGGAGATCGAGCGCCCCCGCGTCGGGCCGATGCGCGACATCGTCGCAACAATCCAGCCCGACCAGGACGACCTGGTCCGCGCTGACCTGGACACCTCGCTGTGCATCCAGGGCGCCCCGGGAACCGGCAAGACGGCGGTCGGCCTGCACCGCGCGGCCTACCTGCTCTATACCTATCCGGAGCGACTACGCCGGACCGGCGTGCTGGTCGTCGGGCCGAACCGGGCGTTCCTCCATTACATCGCCCAGGTCCTCCCGTCACTCGGCGAAGGCGGAATCGAGCAGACCACCGTCGGCGACCTCGTCGGCGCCGGCGTGGGTGCCGTCGACGGCGCCGTCGCGCCGCACGACGAGCCCGTGGACCTGGCGCTGCTCAAGGGGGACGCGCGGATGGCCGAGGTGCTGCGGCGCGCGCTGCTCGCCTACGTCGCCAAACCGGTCGACGACGTCGTCGCGATCGTCGGCACGAGGCGGTATCGCATCGGTGCGCATCACCTGCGCCGCTACGTCGACGACGCCCGGCGCGCGCTCGCCGACGGCCTGCGGTGGTCGGTCGCGCGCGAGCGGCTGCGCGCGCAGGTGGCCGAGGATGTGCGTCGTCAGCGCGAGGATGCCGGCGGCGCGCCGTCGGACGCCGACACGGCGAAGGTCGCGCGATCATCGGCGGTGCGGGAGTGGGTCGACGCCGTCTGGCCCGAGCTGTCCGCACGCGCCGTGCTGGCCCGGCTCCTTGCCGACGCCGACTTCCTGCTGCGCTGCTCGGCGAAGGTCCTCACCGACGACGAGCGCGCGTTGCTGCACCGGCCGGCACCCCGGTCGCTGCGGGCGGCGCGCTGGACCGCGGCGGACGCGGTGCTGCTCGACGAGTTGGGCGGCCTGATCGACGGGGTGCCGTCGTACGTGCACGCGGTGGTCGACGAGGCCCAGGACCTGTCGCCCATGCAGTGCCGGGCGATCGCGCGTCGCTGCCCCCTCGGCTCGGTGACCGTGCTCGGTGACCTCGCGCAGGCCACGACACCGTGGGCGCCGGGAGACTGGTCGGTGACACTTCGGCATCTCGGTCACGACGGTGCCTCGATCCGTCCGCTCACCGCCGGCTACCGCGTGCCCGGCGAGGTGCTCGACGTCGCCAACCGGCTGCTGCCGCACATCGCGGTCGGGGTTCCGCCCGCGACGTCGATCCGTCGCGGCGTCGGTGCGCTGCGTTTCGCATCCGGACGCGAGCTACCGGACGAGGTGCGGCGGTGCCTCTCGGTAGAGGGATCGATCGGAGTGATCGTCCCCGACGCACTGGCCGCGACGACGCTCAGGCGTCTCGGCGATGCGGGTATCGACGCCCTTGAGGTCGACGCCGAAGCCGATCCACGGGTGAGCGTCGTGCCCGCCAGCGAGGCAAAGGGTCTCGAGTTCGACTCCGTCGTGCTGCTCGAACCCGCGGCGATCGTGGCCGCCGAACCCAGTCGGGCCGCTGGCCTGCGGCGGCTGTACGTGGTGCTGACCCGCGCCGTCTCCCGCCTGGCCGTCGTCCACGACGAGCCGTTGCCCCCAGAACTGGCCGCCTGACCCCACCTTGATCACCCGGGTCGGTGGCCGGGCCGGGCCGTCGACGAGCCGGTGACGGGAGTCACGGATATGGTAGGAACCCCTGGATAATCCGTCGGTACGCCACCCCTGTACCAACAGATCCAGTCGCCACCAACACGACGGCGTGGCAACCCCACCCGTCGGGTCGAGACAGGAGCGCTCTATGACGACCGTCGTGGGCACGGCATCCTCGCGCGAGAGGCCGGGGACGCGGCATGAGTGAGCACGTCAACGCCGTGCAGCCAGAACCGGACATGATCCAGTTGCTGACGCCCGAAGGCCAGCGTGTCGAGCACCCGGACTACCCCCTCGACATCACCGACGACGAGATCGCCGCGCTCTATCGCGACCTCGTGCTCGTGCGGCGCATCGACACCGAGGCGATCGCGCTGCAGCGTCAGGGCGAGCTCGGTCTCTGGGCCTCGCTGCTCGGCCAGGAGGCTGCGCAGATCGGCGCGGGCCGCGCTTTACGGCCGCACGACATGGCCTTTCCCAGCTACCGCGAGCACGGGGTCGCCTGGTGTCGAGGCGTCGATCCGCTGACCCTGCTCGGCCTGTTCCGTGGCACCAACCTCGGCGGGTTCAGCCCGTACGAGCACAACTTCAACCTGTACACGATCGTGATCGGCGCGCAGACCCTGCACGCGACCGGTTACGCGATGGGCGTGGTCCGCGACGGCGCCGTCGGCACCGGCGACCCCGACCGCGACACCGCCGTACTCGCCTTCTTCGGTGACGGCGCGTCCAGCCAGGGCGACGTCAATGAATCCTTCGTGTTCGCCGCGGCCGGCAACCTCCCGGTCGTCTTCTTCTGCCAGAACAACCAGTGGGCGATCAGCGAACCGGTCGAGCGGCAGAGCCGGATCCCGCTCTTCCAGCGCGCCAGCGGCTTCGGCTTCCCCGGCGTGCGCATCGACGGAAACGACGTGCTGGCCAGTCTGGCCGTCACCCGCAAGGCGCTCGACGACGCCCGCAACGCCCAGGGGCCCCGGCTGATCGAGGCGTTCACCTACCGGATGAACGCGCACACGACATCCGACGACCCGACCCGTTACCGGCTCGGCGCCGAGACCGAGACCTGGAAGCTCAGGGATCCGATCGCCCGCGTGAAGGCCTACCTCGTCCGCAATGCGCAACTCCCGGTGGACTTCTTCGACGACGTGGAGGCGGAATCGCTCAGGCTCGCCGAGCATGTGCGCATCGGCTGCCGCGCGCTGCCCAACCCCACGCCGGCCTCTCCGTTCGACGCGTTGTTCGTCGACATGCCCGACGAGGTGCGCGAGCAGCGCGACGAGTTCGTCGAGTTCGTCGCGTCGATCGAGGAGGCCGCTGAGGTATGAGCGAATCGTGCACAGTGCGCGTAGCGCCGCATGCCGTCGCCGGCGGCGAAGCGAGGACGCGGCATGAGTGAGAAGATCACGATGGCGAAGGCGCTCAACAACGGCCTGCGCAAGTCGATGGAGGACGACCCCAAAGTCGTGATCATGGGCGAGGACGTCGGCAAGCTGGGCGGCGTCTTTCGGATCACCGACGGCCTGCAGAAGGACTTCGGCGAGGACCGCGTGATCGACACGCCGCTGGCCGAATCGGGCATCATCGGCACGGCGGTCGGCCTTGCCATCCGTGGTTACCGGCCGGTCTGCGAGATCCAGTTCGACGGGTTCGTCTTTCCCGGCTTCGACCAGATCGTGAGCCAGGTGGCCAAGATGCACACCCGCTCGGCCGGGCTGGTGCGGATTCCCATCACCATCCGAATCCCGTTCGGCGGTGGGATCGGCGCGGTCGAACACCACAGCGAGTCCCCGGAGTCCTACTTCGCGCACGCACCGGGCCTGAAGGTGGTCAGCTGCTCGAACCCGTCCGACGCGTACTGGATGATCCAGCAGTCGATCAGGTCCGACGACCCGGTGATCTTCTTCGAGCCGAAGCGACGGTACTGGTCCAAGGGCGAGATCGAGGACGCACCGTTGCCGCTGCACCGTGCCCGTGTGGCCCGCGCCGGCACGGACGTCACCGTGGCCGCGTACGGGCCGATGGTCACGACCGCACTCGAGGCGGCCACGGTCGCGGCCGACGAAGGTCGCGACGTGGAAGTGCTCGACCTGCGATCACTGTCGCCGCTGGACATGCCGACGATCCTGGAGTCGGTACAGAAGACCGGCCGCCTGATCGTCGTGCACGAGGCCTGGCGCAGCGTCAGCGTCAGCTCCGAGGTGGCCGCCCGCGTGCAGGAGCAGGCGTTCTACGCACTCGAGGCGCCGGTCCTGCGGGTCACCGGATACGACACGCAGTACCCGCCGAGCCGGCTCGAGGAGGAGTGGCTGCCCAACGTCGATCGCATCCTCGACGCCGTCGACCGCTCCCTCTCGTACTGAAAGGCCCCGGCGAAGTGGCTGACATCAAGCAGTTCAAGCTCCCGGACATCGGCGAAGGGTTGACCGAGGCCGACATCCTCACCTGGCACGTCAAGGTCGGCGACGTCGTCGAGCACAACCAGATCCTGGTCGAGGTCGAGACGGCCAAGGCCGCCGTCGAGCTGCCCTCGCCGTACGCCGGCGTGGTCACGGCGCTGCATGCCGATGAGGGCGCCACGGTGGACGTCGGCAAACCGATCATCTCGATCGACATCGCGCCGGGCGGCGACGACGGCCCGCGATCTGACGTCGGCGGTGCCACCGAAGACCTCGTCCCCTCGCCGCCGCTCAGTGAGTCCGACGCCGCCAGCGAATCCGCCGGGCAGCGCCGCCAGTCCGTATTGGTCGGCTACGGCCCCGCCGCCGAGGGCGTCGCGCACCGTCGACGCCGCCGCACCGAGGCCGTCACGCCGTCCGCGCACACCGCCTTCAATGTCCCGCCGGCCGCGCCGCCGGCTGCCGAGCCGCAGCCTTCACACGTCGCCCCCGCACACCGCGTGCTGGCCAAGCCGCCGGTGCGCAAGCTCGCCAAGTCGCTCGGCGTCGACCTCACGACGCTCGAGCCGACCGGCCCGAACGGCACCGTGTCGCGAGACGACGTGACCCAGGCGGCCGGAGCGACGACCTCGCCCGGCGTCGCGGTTGGCGAGCGCGAGACCCGCATCCCGATCAAGGGCGTCCGCAAGCACACCGCCGCGGCAATGGTGTCCTCGGCGTTCACGGCGCCGCACGTCACCGAGTTCGTCACCGTGGACGTCAGCGCCACCATGGAACTGCGCGACCGCGTGGCCGGCCGGCGGGAGTTCCGCGACGTCAAGGTCTCACCGCTGCTGTTCGTGGCCAAGGCCGTGATCCTTGCCGCCATGAAGACGCCGGAGATCAACGCGACGTGGGACGAGGCCGCCGGCGAGATCGTGTTCAAGCACTACGTCAACCTGGGCATCGCGGCGGCAACCGATCGTGGCCTCATCGTCCCGAACATCAAGGGGGCCGACGAGCTCTCGCTGCTCGGGCTCGCGCGGGCCATGAGCGAGCTGACCGACACCGCCCGTGCGGGCAAGACCTCGCCGGCAGACATGGCCGGCGGCACGATCACGATCACGAACGTCGGCGTGTTCGGCGTCGACACCGGCACTCCGATCCTGAACCCGGGTGAGGCCGGCATCGTGGCCTTCGGCGCCGTGCGACGGATGCCGTGGGTGCTCGGCACCGGCGCCGACGAGCGGATCGAGCCCCGCTGGGTCACCCAGCTGGCGGTTTCCTTCGACCATCGGCTGGTGGACGGGCAGCAGGGCTCGCGGTTCCTGTCGGACGTCGCGGCGGTCCTTACGGATCCGGGGCTTGCCCTGCTCTAGAGCAACGTGGTGTTAGACACAGGCGGGCATAGAGTTTCAATTCATTCGGTTGACCCGGTATCGTACTTAACGAATCGAGCACCGAAAGAGGCCAACGATGTCCCGTACCGGAACCCTTGCCCGCAAGCTGCGGCAGCGCCGCGACGACCGCGAGTTCACCCGCGCCCTGCGCACAGCCTCCCCGGCGATGCAGCAGGAGCTGATGGCCGCGGCCGCGCGTCAGAACACCTACAACCGCTGATCTGGGCGCCAACTCGGGCGGCCGCGTGACGACCCCCCGCGTCCGCGCGCCCGAGCTGGTGGCCCGTGGCGGCTGGCTCAACGTCACCGCCCCACAAACGCTCGCGTCTTTGCGCGGGCGTTTTGTGTTGCTGGACTTCTGGACGTTCGCCTGCGCGAACTGCCTGCACGTCCTGGACGAACTGCGGCCCCTGGAGGCCAAGTACGCCGACATCCTGACCGTGGTCGGCATCCACTCGCCGAAGTTCACGCACGAGACCGACCACGCGGCGGTGGCCGCGGCCGTCGAGCGCTACGAGGTGCACCACCCGGTGCTCGACGACCCCGATCTGGGCCTCTGGGAGCAGTACGCGGTGCGGGCCTGGCCGAC
>JAODNL010000607.1 GCA_025465405.1 Pseudonocardiales bacterium
AGACGGCCTCCAGTTCCTGCACCGACGCCGCGGTGTGGAACGTGCCGCCGGTCTGTTGCGCCAGGAGGCTGAGTGTCGGCTTGTCGGCCGGCACCGGGATCGTCTCCCCGCCGTAGGTGACGGTGCCGGTGTCGGTACCGAACGCGATGGTGGACACCTCGACACCGGCCTTGCGTGCGGCCGCAGCCGCGTCGGTCACCTTGCGGCCCTTGTTGTTCGCACCGTCACTCATCAACACGATCCGGGCCGGGGGCGGCTTGTCCCCCTTGGCCGTCGTCGCCTGGCTGAAGACATTGATCGCGTCGAGCGCGGTGTAGACCGCCTCGCCGATCGCCGTCGACTCCTGCAACTGCAGCTTGTCGATCGCGACCTTCACCGAGTCCCGGGCGACCGTGGGTGGAACCAGCACGCTCGCGTTGCCCCCGAAGGACACCAGGCCGAGATTGATCCGGGTGGGCAGCAGATCGGCGAACTTCTTCGCCGCCGTCTGCGCTGCCTCGATACGGGACGGCAGCACGTCGGTCGCCTGCATCGACAGCGATACGTCGATCGCCATCATCACCGTGGCCCGGTCCCGCGGGACCCGGACCGCCGAGGCCGGACGCGCGACGCCCACGGCCAGCACGCTCAGCCCGATCAGCAGCAGGGCGAACGTCAGGTGTCGCCGCCAGCCGGGTCGCCGCGGCGCCACGCTGCTGAGCAGTTCGAGATTGCTGAAACGCGCGACGTACTTCTTGCGCCGCAATTGCAGCACGACGTATCCGGCGGCGAGAGCGGCGACCGGAACCAGCAGCCAGAGCCAGTTGGCCGACAGAAACGTCATCAGCGCACCCCCGCACCGACCGCGCCGACGACGAAGCGTCGCCGCGCGATCACGAACCGGACGACATCGGTGAGCCAGTCGCGGTCGGTACGCAGCTGCAGGTGCGCGGCGCCCGCGTGCCGCAACGAGGTGGCGATCGCCGCGCGTTGGGCCTGCGCGGCGGCGGCGTACTTGCGGCGCAATGACGCATCGGACGTCTGCACCTCGAGTTGACGTCCAGTCTCCGGATCCGCGAAGGTCACCAGGCCGGCCGCCGGCAGCTCGAGCTCACGCGGGTCCAGCACCTCGATGCCGAGCAGTTGGTGCCGGTCGGACAGGCCGCGCAGCGGCCGCTCCCACGCGGCCGTTGCATCGGCCGCCGGTCGCTCGGCACCGCGGGTTTCGGCACCGCGGGTTTCGGCACCGCGGGTTTCGGCGCCGCGCGTTTCGGCACCGCGGGGCTCGATGAAGTCGGATACGACGGCAACCAGGCCGCGCCGCAACTGGGGTCTGCGCAGCGACTCGAGCAACGCGGCGAGATCGCCCCCCGTCGTGTTCTCCGCGCGCGGCGTGGTCGCGATCCGCCGCATCAGATAGCGGGCGTGCGCGATGCCGGACAGGGCCGGCACTCGGAAGGTCTGCTCGCCGTTGCTGACCAGCGCGCCGACCCGGTTGCCCCCGCGCACGGTCAGGTGCACGACCGCGGTGATCGCGGCCAGCACGAGCTCGCGCTTCTCGGTGCGCGCAGTGCCGAAGTCGACGCTCGGCGATAGGTCGACGACCAGCCAGGTCTCCAGTTCGCGGTCGGCGATGGTCTGGCGCACGTGCGGCGTCGTAGTACGCGCGGTCACCGGCCAGTCCATTCGACGCACGTCGTCACCAGGGACGTACGGGCGCGACTCCCCTGCCTCGGAGCCCGGCCCCGGCACCAGGCCGAGATAGTTGCCTTGCAGCAGGCCGTCGAGCCTGTTTCGTACGGTCAGCTCGAGCCGGCGCAGTAGCGGCTCGGCGGCGACGAGGTCGAGCGTCGGGACGGGCGCGGTCATGCCGATCGTTCACCCCACGGCGGCTGCTGTGGCGACTGTGGCTGCTGTCCCGACGGCGACTGTGCTTGCTGTAGCTGCTGTCCTACTGGCTGCTGTAGCTGTGCTGGTCCACCGGCGCGCTGACGGGGCGCCACCTGCGGCAACGGGATGGTCTGCAGCACTCGCCGCACCGCGTGCGCGGCGGGCACTCCGTCCGCGATCGCGTCATAGCTGAGCACCATGCGGTGGGCGAGGACGTCGACCGCGATGTCCAGCACGTCCTGCGGCAGCACGTAGTCGCGTCCACGCAGCAGGGCCAGCGCCCGGCCAGCGGCGATCAGGCCCAGGCTGGCGCGGGGACTGGCGCCATAGGAGATCCACTGGGCCACGTCCGGCATGCCGTGCTGAGCCGGGGTGCGCGTGGCGACGACGACCCGTACGACGTAGTCGACGATCGCGTGGTGCGCGAACACGTGGGCCGCGGTGACCTGCAGGCGCTGCAGCTCGTCGGTGCTGATGACCGGGTGAGCGACCGGCGGTTCGACACCCATCCGATAGACGATCTCGCGTTCCTCGGCGGCGGTCGGGTAGTCGACCGCGATCTTCATCAGGAACCGGTCGCGTTGCGCCTCGGGAAGCGGGTACACGCCTTCGGACTCGATCGGGTTCTGGGTGGCGAGGACGAGGAACGGCCGCGGCACGTCGTAGCCGATGCCCCCGATCGTCACGTGCCTCTCCGCCATCACCTCGAGCAGCGCCGACTGCACCTTCGCCGGTGCCCGGTTGATCTCGTCGGCCAGAACGAAGTTGGCCATGATCGGGCCGAGTTCGGTGTCGAAGCGCTCCGAGCCGGGCCGGTAGATGCGAGTGCCGACGATGTCGGACGGCACCAGGTCAGGCGTGAACTGCAACCGCGAGAACGAGCCCGTCACCGTGCGTGCGAGGGTCTCGACAGCCAGGGTCTTCGCGACGCCGGGCACGCCCTCGAGCAGGCAGTGGCCCTGCGCTAGCAAGCTCACCAGCATTCGCTCGACGAGTCGGTCCTGCCCGACAATCACACGCTTGACCTCGAACATCACCCGTTCGAGCGCGGTGGCGTCGGCGGCTGGTGTGTGGGGTGCAGTCACCTGGGGTTTCTCCTCGGCTGCGGCAATAGGCCGAGTTCACGGTACGGGACCTCCCTGTACCGTGCCTGGGTGTCCGACGCACCCCGTGACGCACCCCGTGACGCACCCGGCGAAGACGTGCCGCGCTGCTCGGCGAAGGGCTGCCGGGCCGCCGCCACGGTCGACCTGCGGTGGCGCAACCCGAAGCTGCACGACGCCAGCCGGGTGAAGCATTGGCTGGCGTGTGACGAGCATGCCGACCGGCTCGCCGACTTCCTTGCCGTGCGCGGATTCCTGCTCGCGCGGGCGCCGATGTAGGAGCACCGACGTAGCGGGATCGACGTTTCGGGACCGAGCCAGCAACACCGACCCAGCAACCATCACAGGCGTCTCGGGTCTTAGCGGTAGTTGCCGATCAGTCGGAGTCTGCCCGCGTGCATGCACGGAAACCGTTGCCCACACCAGTCGCAGTCTGCCCGCGTCCACGCACTGAAACCGTTGCCCACACCAGTCGCAGTCTGCCCGCGTCCATGCACGATTGGTCACGCAGACGTGCGGGCAGACTCCGATTGGCGACACGATGCTGCCCCGGCACCGGAGACCCTGCGGACCAATGGCCCCGCCGGACGGCCCGGCACTCGCGGTCTCGCCGGCCACAGGGCCCCGCCCGGCAC
>JAODNL010000623.1 GCA_025465405.1 Pseudonocardiales bacterium
CGCCGCCGTCCATTTCTCCGGTTCGACCGCGACCTTCCAGCACATTTGGCGCTCGGTCGGCGCGAACGTCACCTCGTACCGGAACTACCCGCGCTTCGTCGGCGAGACCGGTGGCAAGGACGTCATCGTCGCCCACCCCTCCGCCGACCTCGACGCGCTCGCCGTCGCCTGCGTCCGGGGCGCCTATGAGTACCAGGGCCAAAAATGCTCGGCCGCATCCCGCCTGTACGCGCCACGCAGCCGGTGGCCGGCGCTCAAGGAGCGCCTCGTCGCCCTTACCGAATCGGTAGTCGTCGGCGACCCGACCGAGCCGGAGACCTACGTCGGCGCAGTGATAAACGCTCGCCAGCACGCCAAGCATGCCGAGGCACTGGCCCGGGCCCGGGCCGAGGGGCTTGTCGTCGTGGGTGGCAACACCGACGACTCGACCGGCTGGTTCGTGGACCCGACCGTGCTCGAAGTCGACGACCCGCGCTCTCCGTTCATCACCGAGGAGCTGTTCGCGCCGGTGCTCACCACCTATGTCTACGACGACGCCGACTGGGAGCAGACGCTTCGGCTGGTCGACGAGTCGACGCCATACGGGTTGACCGGCGCGGTGTTCGCATCGGACGCCGACGCCGTCCAAGAGGCGAACGACGCGCTGCGGTACACGGCCGGCAACTTCTACGTCAATGACAAGCCCACCGGGTCCGTGGTCGGCCAGCAACCGTTCGGCGGGGCCCGGGCTTCCGGGACCAACGACAAGGCCGGCACGGTGTGGAACATGATCCGCTTCGCCAGCCCGCGCTCGATCAAGCGCAACCACGTGCCGGTGTACGACTACCGGTACCCGCACCTCGACGCATAACGCGTCGGGGCCGGTCCGCGGCCACCCGAGTCAACGGAGACCCGCGTGAATCTCACGGCCCGCACAACCGACTCGGTGCCCGACCGGTGCGGGGTCGGCAAGAAAGGCGGGCATCCGCGCCAACCTGTTTCAGGCCGATCACCGGGACGGTCACCGAGGTCGCCGGTCCGGTCGTGACGTTGAGAACCTCTGACGGCAGGTATGTCGCCGTGGACATTGAGGACTGCCGCGCGGCCGACTGACCGGCGCCGCTAGTGGCTCACGCCGCCCGGCACAACCGGTCCCCTCGAAGCCGAGATCCGGCTATTCGAGCATGCCGGCGGGGCAGGTCCCCCCTGTGCCGGTGGCGGCCAGTTGAAGCAGGTTGTAGAGCGTTTCGCGCTGACTGGCATCGAGTGCGCCGAGGACCTCTTGCTCGACGTCTGCCAGCGCGGACTCGGCCTTGGCCAGCTGTTCCGCGCCGGTGTCGGTGAGTTCGACCAGGTGGCGTCGCCGGTCCTCGGGTGAGCGTCGCCGTTCGATGAGGTTGTCGGCTTCCAGTTCGTTGAGCAGTCCGACGATGTTCGTGCCGTCCATGGCCAGGGTGGTGGCCAGCGCCTGCTGGGTGCTGCCGCCGCGAACCCGCAGCACGGTCAGCGCGACCAGGTGACGCGGGCGTAGGCCCAGCGGCGCCAGCACCGCCTCGGTCCGCAGCCGCATCCGGCGGGCGAGGTGATCAAGCAGCGCACTCGAACGGTGCGCCGGCTGGGTGACCACGGGCAGAGCCATGCAAACGAGTGTACCCGTAGCAGCAATCGGCGTGCTATAAATGGTTTGTGTCCCACAAGCCACCTATGAGAGGCCATTGAAAATGTCGCACCTGCTGCACCTCGACTCCAGCGTCCAGGGCGAGCGCTCCGTCAGCCGCAAACTCACCGCCCGCGCCCGCGACGCCTGGCGGGCCGCACACCCCGGCGGCACGGTCACCTACCGGGACCTGGGCAGCAACCCCGTCCCGCACCTCAACCAGGCCACCGGCATGGCCCGCGGAGTCGCACCGCAGCTGCGCACCCCGGCCCAGGCGGCCTCGTGGGCACTGACCGAAGAGCTGGTCAACGAGATCAAGGAAGCCGACACCATCCTGCTCGGACTTCCGCTGTACAACTTCGGCGCACCCAGCACCGTCAAGGCCTGGGTCGACCACCTCATCGCCCTCGGCCTATCCCTCGATCCCGAGACC
This sequence comes from Pseudonocardiales bacterium, assembly GCA_025465405.1. Taxonomy (GTDB): domain Bacteria; phylum Actinomycetota; class Actinomycetes; order Mycobacteriales; family Jatrophihabitantaceae; genus RYN-117. The sequence goes on from JAODNL010000623.1 coordinate 2,070, forward strand.
CACGCCCCGCTGCTCGGCGGCCGCGATTTCGTCGTCCTCGCCAGCCGCGGCGGCGGCTACGCCGAAGGCGCACCCCGACACGGGTGGGACCACGCCGAACCCTGGCTTCCGCACGCCATCTCGATCATCGGCCTGGTACCGCGCTTCATCACCGCCGAGCTCACCCTCGCCCACACAACCCCGGCGATGGCCGAACTGATCCCACAAGCCGAGAAGAGCCTCGCCGAGGCCGAACGCGCCATCGACGACCTCTGGACCCCGGCACCGACCTGGGCCTGACCCAACCCCGCCACGGCACCTCAACCCAGCAGGAGTGCACCATGGCAATCGACTCTTCCACCGCGCCGGCTACAGCCGCGCCCTCCACCGGAGGCCGGCTGCGTTCACACGGACGTCCCGGCCTCGTCCTCACCCTCATCCTGACCTGCCAGCTGATGGTGGTGCTGGACGCGACGATCGTGAACATCGCGCTGCC
>JAODNL010000496.1 GCA_025465405.1 Pseudonocardiales bacterium
AAGTTGTACAGGCGGATCAGCCAGCTATCGTTGGCCTTCTCCAGGAAGCCTTGAGTAAGTTGTAGGACGACCCATTCAGGAGTGACCTCGTCGACGCCGATGACGTGGCGGAGGTAGTCCCACAGGGTCGGAGTCCGGTCCCGGGTGAGGCGCTCGTGCTGCCACTGCAGCGCGCCGGCCGTCCCGGCCAGGGCGCCGAGCTGCTCCGCGGTTAGTAGCTCGCGCAGGCCGGCAACCCGGGCGAGGCGAACGTTAGCGGCAGGAGCATGGCGCATCGTGCCCGCCACCGGCAGCAGCGGCTGCGTACGCACGGCATCGCGCAGCGCGTCGAACAATGGACGCAGCAACGACCCCTCTGGGAACTCCTCCGGCACAATGGGCAGCACCTGGAAGACGTCAAGCCCAAGCCTGCCTTCGTGACGCATTTCTTCGAGGGCATCGAGGAGCAGCTGAGCCGCTTCCGCCACAAGCTTGGCGTTGTCCGGGTCGTACTCAGCGACGTTGTCCCTCGCCGGGGTGGTGCGCAGCGGCGCCTGTAGTAGGAAGCCGAGCCCTGTCGGCTTGTCGGTGGGAAAGTACACGACCAGGGGTGCGCGGGGTACCCGCTCGACAGGCGCCTCATGGGCGGCCCCTGCTCGTTTGAAGGCGATTTCTACGCGCTGGCCCGGGTACCCGACCCGCTCGAGATCGCGGCGGAATACCTGCCAGTACTGATGGCTGATCACACGGTCGTTCTGGCTGACCACCAGCTCAACGTTGCGCACATCGTCTTGGGCCTGCCGCCGGGACAAGACGATGGTCCCGCTTCCGGCGTGCACCGTGACCCGCTCGAGGTTCCGAAGGAACAACAGCGTCTCCGGATTGAGCGCGTGCAGGCCGGAACTGATCTCTCTGTGGGCGACCTCGACCGGCACATCGCGTCGGTCGAACGGAAACACGAACGTCGTGAGCGCAGCGTCCGATCCGGCCAGGTGGCCGACGGCTTCCGGCCGGACGTAGTGCTGGATGCGGAAGTGCTCGGTGCCTGAGTGCACCTCGGGTGCGAGGGTGTAGGCGTACACGGATTTGAAGCCGATGCCGAACTTGCCGATGCGGGTGAGGTCGCCTTCCTTGGTGGAGGCGTTGACGCCGCAGATCCCGCGCACATCCTGCTCGTTGAACGGCCGGCCGTCATGGTGCACGACCAATCGGTCATGGTGCACCGTGAACGCAATGCGTGATGCACGCGCATCCTCAGCATTCTGAAGCAGCTCATAGATGAAATGGGTGCGGTCGGCGTACAGCTGCTGCAGGAAGTCGAGGTGGCGGGTGCCCTCGCCGTACTCCCGCATATTTTCCTTGCGGATAAGCTCGTAATCGCTAGGCATGGGTGATCGTCAGCACTCCCTCCGCGATTCGATGGCTGACGATGTCAACCCGGCGTCGAGCCTCCAACTGCTCACGTCGACGTTCGAGATCTGCCGCGGTCCTCGCGCGTTCGCTGGTGAGCATGCGCTGGATCCGCAGCTCCGTCACGCTCGCCAACTGGTCGTCGAGCCGCTGCACGCGCCGCTGGTGGTGAGCGTCGACGCTGGCGAGGCGGCGGGCCAGCAAGACCTCATTGAGGTTGCGGGCGTCGATGATCGCGCCTCGACGACGCTGGTCGGCGCGTGTGACGAGGACTGACTCGGCAGCGTTCAAGTCGAGCTTGAGCGCTTCTGTCGGCGGATGCGCCTTCGCCAAGAGAGCGAGAAGCCGGCGCTCGACCGCGACGCTCGGCGTCAGCTGTTCCGCGTCGAATGCGAAAGACACCGTGCGGAACTCATGCCTAACCGCGATTGTTTCCCAGGTTTCACACGCGAATGCATAGTGGCCCGGGGGAATGTCAGCGTCAACGACCTGCAGATGGGTGCGCAGTTGCTGGTCGTTCGCCGGAGCGAGGGCGCGCACGGCGAGGCCTATGAGCGGGTGGGTCGGCGTTAGGAAGGCCAACGACCGATCAGCGCTGGCAACCTCGTCGGAAGCGGTAAGCGATAGGCTTTTGTCCTCACCGAGGAGCCACTGGCGAAGCTGCTGGGCGGGACGGCCGTTGGCAATACCCATCTCGCGGCTTTTGATCGCGGCCAGCAGGTTGTCGCGCGACGATCGGGGCAGCCTCAGCTTCAGCACTCCCCCAGGCCCGGACTCAAGTTGCCCAGAGAGCGGCGGCATCGTCACGTAGGTCCGCACCAGTTCTTCGAGCTGCTGCTCGGTGACCGATCTACCCTCATCGACCAGCGCTTTCAGCTCGTGTGTCAGCGTCTGGTCGAGGCCGAGCAGTTCGTGGCTGGCGTCTTCGACGCTGCGTGTCTCAGCGACGAGTCGTACGGCGTTGTCGGCCAGCTGACGGGCACGCTCCTCCATCTGCGCCGGCGTCAGATCAGTGCTGGTGGCGAGGGCAGCCAGATCCTGGGTCATCTCACCGAGCACGCCCTCGAGATCTCCCACCGTGTCACGGAAGAGGTCGAGCCGCTCCCAGCAGCGATAGAAGACTCGTTCCTCGACGGTTCCGGGTGTCACGAAATTGATGATCAACACCTTTGGGCTGCGTTGCCCGAAACGGTCGATACGGCCAATACGCTGCTCGATCCGCATGGGGTTCCACGGAATGTCGTAGTTGACAAGACGGTCGCAGAACTCGTAGTCGAGGCCCTCGCAGCCGACCTCACTGGACAGCAGCACGTCGATTGCGTCCGGCTGCTCGCGATCGGCTCGGAAGCGGTTTCGCAGCCGCTGCCGCTCATCCTCCGGCAGCCGGCCGTTGACCACCCCCACGCGTACACCGGTGGCGGCGAGATGGTCGGCAAGGTAGTCGAGGGTGTGCAGGAAGAAGGAGAAGACAAGGACCTTCCCCGGCCCCGACGCCCCTTGGGCGTCGCTGACGACCTGAAGCAGTCGCTCAAACTTGGGGTCATGTGCCGGCAGGCGGCGGGCCAGGTCGCGAAGACCCGGATCGAGGGGAAGCGCCGACCTCGGGGTGGGCTGGTCGGGCTCCGCCTCCGGGTCGTCGGTGAGGTCCGCCATCGTCAGCTCGCCCGCGTCGACGATCCGCTGGGCGAGCGCCGGCAGGCAACTCGACGCCTGCCTTTCAAGGGTGTCGAGGATCAGACGGACCACTACCGGGTTGTACCGGGTGAGCAGGTCGTCACGACGGGCCTCAAGAAGGCGGTCGTAGAACTCCTGTTGCGCGTCGGTGAAGGGCACCCTGACGGTGTGCGGCTCCCGGATGGTGAAGGGCCCGATGTCACGGCGTCGAGTGCGATTGACCAGAGGTGCGAGGGAGTTCAGCTCCTCCACATCGCGCGCGCACCGCACCCGGTCCTCGGTGTTCAGGGAGCCGCTTTCGAGCCGCTGCCGCACGTCCCGGAAGCGCGGATCGATCGCGATCGTCTGCCGTCCCCAGTCCGTGTGCGCGGCGGCCTCCAAGGCATCAAGCGCCTCCTTGGCGGCTTCCGCCGAACTGCCGCGAAGTGCTCGTACGGCTGTGTTGAGGTGACGATTGGGCAGGACGATCTCAGTAAACGTCTGCCGGTCGGGAAACAGGTCCGGTCTCAACAGATTGAGCAATGTGAACAGATCCGAGGACCTGGTCTGCACCGGCGTGGCCGAGAGCAGGATGAGGGCGGTGCTGATCTGGCTGAGGTACTCGGCCAACGCGTGCACGTTCGTGTCGGGCGTGCGCAGGTGATGGGCTTCGTCGGCGATGACCAGGTCGAAGTGCGGGGCCGGGTCCAGCTCCAGCAGCCCCTTGCCGCTCTTGGGCCTGTCACTCCCCCGCAG
>JAODNL010000001.1 GCA_025465405.1 Pseudonocardiales bacterium
CGCAGCGCCGCGTCGATCAGACCGGTGACGGCAGGGCCGCCGGTCCCCGCCGAAGCGGCCGCGCGCGCCGCGGACTTGATCTGGGCGACAATCTGATCCTCACCGACAGCCATCGAATCCAGCCCGCACGCGACGGAGAACAAGTGCTCGGCGGCCGCGCCGCCGGCTCGGATGCGAGCCATGCGCACGACCTCGTCGACCTGAACTGACCCACGGGCAGCCAGGATGCCGGCAACCGCGTGCGTCACCGGTTCGGCCGGGCCTGACACGGCTGCGTAGACCTCGACCCGGTTGCAGGTCGACAAGACGACGACCTCGTCGACTGCCGGCACAGCGTGCAACCGGACCAACACGTCGTCTCGTACTGCGGCCGGAACGGCCAGCTTTTCGAGCACCTCGGCGGGAGTGATCCGGTGGGTCAGGCTCAGGCTCAGAATCGTCATTGCGTTGACCGTTCGTTCTGGAGATTCGGTTATGGGGATGTACGAGAGGCCCGGCACCTGGCGGTGCCGGGCCCCTCGTCGATCACGGTGCGATCTGCCGATCAGGACTGTCCGGCGCGGACGCCCTTCTCGACCCGCTCGCCCAGATCCTTGTCGACGTTGGTCCAGTACTCGAAGGCGCGCTCGAGCACCGGCTCGGTGACTCCGTCGAGCAGGTGGCCGACGATGTTGCTGACCAGCCGGTCGCGTGCCGCGTCGTCCAGCACCTCGCGGACCAGCGTGCCGGCCTGGCCCCAGTCGTCGTCCTCGGCGTGCAGCGTCTGGGCGGCGTGGACCATCTCCCCGTTGGCGTACCAGCCGGCGGGCTCGCCGTAACGCTCGGTGTCAGCGCGCGGACCGCCCTTGGAGTTCGGCGAGTACACGGGGTCGGTTGCGTTGCGGTAGCGCATGTTGCCGGCCGTGCTGTAGTTGTTCACAGGCGACTTGGCAGCATTGACGGGCAGCTGGTTGTAGTTCACCCCGATCCGGGCGCGGTGGGCGTCCGGGTAGGAGAACATCCGGCCCAGCAGCATCTTGTCCGGGCTCGGCCCGATGCCCGGGACGAGGTTGCTGGGCTCGACGGCCAGCTGCTCGATCTCGGAGTGATAGTCGGCCGGGTTGCGGTTCAGAGTCATCTTGCCGACCTCGATGAGCGGGTAGTCGGCGTGTGGCCAGACCTTCGTCATGTCGAACGGGTTGAACCGGTAGGTCGCGCCATCGCCGAACGGCATGATCTGCACCTTGAGCGTCCAGCTCGGGAACTCAGCCCGCCTGATCGCCGCGAACAGGTCGCGGGTGTGGAAGTCGCCGTCCGACCCGGCCAGCGCGTCGGCTTCGGCCTGGGTGAGGCACTCGACGCCCTGGTCGCTGATGAAGTGGTACTTCACCCAGTACTTCTCGCCCTGCGCATTGACCCACATGTAGGTATGGCTGGAGTAGCCGTTCATGTGCCGCCACGTGCGCGGAATGCCCCGGTCCCCCATGAGCCACGTCACCTGGTGCGCCGACTCGGGTGACAGCGTCCAGAAGTCCCACTGCATGTCGTGGTCGCGCAGGTTGTTCTTGGCCAGCCGCTTCTGCGACCGGATGAAGTTCTGGAAGTGCATGGGGTCCTTGACGAAGAAGACCGGCGTGTCGTTGCCGACCATGTCGTAGTTGCCCTCGCTGGTGTAGAACTTCAGCGCGAAGCCTCGAGGGTCACGCCAGGTGTCGGGGCTGCCGTGCTCCCCGGCCACGGTGGAGAACCTGGCTACCATCTCGGTCCTGGTGTCAGGCTGGAACACCGCCGCCTTGGTGTAGGCGCTCACGTCGCTTGTGACCTGGAACTGCCCGAACGCGCCGCTGCCCTTGGCGTGCGGCTGGCGCTCCGGCACCCGCTCCCGGTTGAAGTTAGCCATCTGCTGGATGACGTAGTGATCCTGCAGCAGGATCGGGCCGTCCGGGCCGACCGTGAGCGAGTGTTCATCGTTCTCGATCGGGATGCCGGCATCCGTTGTCGTCGGCTTGGGCTGTGTGGTGGTCATACTCGTTTCTCCTTACTGGTTGGGATGATGAGCTCGGAAAATCACTTGTCGTCGGGGTTGAGCGCGAGGAAGGCGAGCCCGGCGGCGATGCCGGCGACGGCCTGCACCACGATGTAGACCCACAGCGTCGACCAGGCGAACAGTCCGCCGGCGGCGGCGCCCAGCGACACCGCCGGATTGAATGCGCCGCCGGAGATCCCGCCGACCGCGAACGCGCCGGCCAGGACGGTGAAACCGATCGCCAGGCCGAAGAACGAGTTACCCGTCTGGCTCTTGCTCGTGGCGACGTTGAGCACCACGTAGCACAGGGCGAAGGTGAACAGCAGCTCCACGACGGCCGTAGCCGCGAGGGCGTGACCGGACAGATGCAGGGTCGTAACCGTCGCGGGCTTCACGACCGCACGGGCTACCACCCCGGCGACTACGCCCGCCACAAACTGCACGATCCAGTAAGCAACAGCATCACCCAGCCCGATCCGGCGACGCCACAGCGCCGCCATGGTTACGGCCGGGTTGTAGTGGCCGCCGGAAATGTGTCCACCGGCGTAGACCATCACCATGAGGACTGCGCCGGCGGCCAGCGGGGTGTACGCGCTGTGACTGAACACGCTGGTTGCCACTGTGAATACGAGGAAAAACGTCCCGATCGCCTCGACGGCGTACTTCCGGGTTGCTGCCCCCCATGGGGTTGCGGCCGCCTGTCGGGGGCCAGCAACCGCTACCGATTCTGGTTCGTTCGTGATGACGGTTGCCATCTGATTCCTCCTTGCTCCGTACATCCGATGCGGCCCGACCAGGCCGCGGGCCAGTCGTCGCGGCTTATCCGGCGAAGACCGCCTTCTTTTCTCCCTGTCGAGCTTTTGCTATGACGTGTTCAACGATTCCGCGCACGTGGTCCCACCGTCATCGTTGCCAGCGTCCGCTTTATCCCCTGGCTAGCGGCACTGACCGGATTCCGGCTAGCTGCAAATACGCTGGCGACCAAGCTATTCCTGCGCAGGCAGAGACGGGCTCGCGTTGCCATCACTCACCGGTGCGGGAAAGTACTGAATACGCGCGAAGGCTGCTTAGAAAGAAAGAGAGCGAGAATTCTCCGCGCCGGTCACGCCGGGCGGCCGAGTATCCGCTCGATGCCGCGCGCCGACAGCTCCGGCTTCGCCAAGAATCCGGCCGCCGGGCTCTCGACGATCAGCTCCGTATAGTCCGATTCGGCGCGCGCCGAGATCATGATCACTGCGGCGCCGGCGCCCTGACCGTCCCCGGCCAGCAACCGTGCAAGGTCAAAGCCGCTCTCGTCCCCGAGCCCGATGTCGACGAGGATTACGTCCGGCCGTAGCGCGCGGACTTTCCGGAGGGCCTCGGCGGTGCTCGAAGCGACGCCCACAACCGACACGCCCTCTTGCTGCAGAAGAGCGCTGGCTGCCTCGAGGAAGGCATCGTTGTCATCAACGAGCAGGCACCGTAACGGCATTCGACCATGGTGGCGGTGATACAGCGCCGCCGCCTTGCAGCTAGCAGGAATTTTGCATCGGTCTACCGTCAACCTATGAACCCGCGAGACGCCTGCGCCCACTGAACCTCGCGGCCGACGCCGGGGCGGCTCCGCGCAGCGGAATTGCTCAGATCGCACACGGGAATCGCATAGTGCGAGCACAGCCCGGGTGCACAAGATGAGAGGACGACACAACAAGGAGACTCATCATGACTGCACCCATTAGGTCGTTCGGCCCGTTCGCGGCCCCGCCTCGACTCGACCCCGCCTACAACGCGTGGAACACAGTCACCAGCTACGACGACTATGCCGGCGCCCAGCGCGCCGTGGACCGATTGTCCGACGACGGCTTCCCGGTCCAGCATCTCGACATCATCGGCTCGGACCTGCGTCTCGTCGAGCGCGTAACCGGCCGGCTCACCAAGGCCCGCGCCGCAGCGGCCGGCGCAGCAAGTGGCGCCTGGTTCGGCCTGATGATCGGATTGCTACTAGGCCTCTTCACGACCGGGTCGTGGTTGGGCCTACTCGTCGCCGGTGCTCTGATCGGTACGGCCTGGGGCGCGCTGTTCGGATTCCTGGGTCACGCCGCGACACGCGGTGCGCGCGACTTCGCCTCGGCCCGCACACTTGTGGCGACGCGCTACGACCTCGTGGCGCGCGACGGCTATCTCGACGCCGCCCGTAGCGGTCTGCAGCTGGCCGGCCTGCTCAACGCAGCCGCCTGACATCGGGCCGGCGCCGCCTCGGTCGCCCGCCGCGCAACGCCGTCGGGAATCAGCTCGGCGTACCTGGACGCGGCCCGCAGCGCCGCCTGCAGGGCCAGCCCCCATGGCTGGCCACGCCGTTCCACCGAGTCCGCCGCACGCAAGACCACGACGGCGCCCAAGGTCAGGTTGAGTGGACGTCGTCCCGCGGCGTACGCATCCCCGATGGGGGTGTCTGCGAGCCGACTGACCTCCGTCAACGGCATTCCGCCTTTGGTCAAAGCGAGGGCGACGATCCCGTTGCCGGAGCGGTGGCCGGCTCGACGGTCCTGGACGCAACGCTCCAGCAAGTCAAGGGCGTCAACAATGTCGATCACGGCGCGCCTCCAGGCTTGGACCCGCAGGCAAGCGCGCGGCTGTTGCGGAATGCCCGTCGGGATGCGCGTTCTGGTGGGGAGTAGGCCGACCTCGCGTGGTCGTTCGTGTGATCCTCGTCCGCCTCGCACAAGCGGCATCCGCGGTGGATACGTTCGACCGCCTGTATCAGCGAAACCCCCCCAGCGACGAAGGCATCGCCATCGCCGTCGGCCGTGACTTGGCCGGCCGCGTCATAGACCGCGTGTTTGCCCATCGCACTGCGCTCCTCCGGCAGGTTTCTGCATTAACGTAAAACGATGGCATTCGGATACGCCGCGCGGAATTGCAGCTAGCAGTAATTCAAGCCGGCCTCCGACGTCCCCTCGCGATGCGGCCCCGGCTAGCGGCACCGCCGGATCCCGGCTAGCTGCAATGCGTGCCGGGACCGAGCCCGCCATGCTGGAGCCAACAAGTTGGCCTCCTCGCGCAGCGGATGAGCAGGAGAGGAGCCGTTGTGACAACGGCACATGGCAACGATGCTCGCGCGACAGTCGCGGTGATCGGCGCCGGCATCATGGGGTCGGCGATGACCCGCAACCTGGTTGCCGCGGGCTTGACCACGAAGGTGTGGGACCGGTCGCCCTCGGCGACCGGTCCGCTCGCCGAGGCCGGTGCCGTAGTCGCGGCGTCGGCGCAGGAAGCGGTCCAGGGCGCAGGCGTGGTGATCACCATGCTGCCCACGGCCGGAGTAGTCGAGTCGGTGATCTTCGACGGCGGTGTCGCCGATGCATTCGCCGACGGCTGTGTGTGGGCGCAGATGGGCACGATCGGCGTTGAGGAAACCCTGCGTGTGAGAGATCGGCTGGCCGCGGATCGGCCCGGCGTCATGTTCGTGGATGCCCCGGTGTCGGGGAGCAAGGAACCGGCGCAGCAGGGTCAGCTGCTGATCCTGGCGTCAGGCCCCGCCACGGCGGCCGACGCCGTGGGACCGGTGTTCGACGTCATCGGGCGCAAGACGGTCTGGCTGGGCGAGGCCGGCAAAGGCAGCCAGGTGAAGTTGGTCGTCAACGCCTACATGTCCATCCTCATCGAGGGTGTGGCCGAAACTATGGAGCTGGCCGATCGCCTCGATATCGGTCACCAGCAGCTCGCGGAGGTCATCGAGGGCGGACCGCTCGACGCGCCGATCGCCGACGCCAAGTTTCACAAGATGGACCGGCGCGACTTCGCCGCCGAGTTCCCGCTCGAGTGGGCGCTGAAGGACGTGGACCTTGCGATCGGTGCCGCGCGCGGCGACACCCCGCCACTGCTGGCCGCGCTCTCCCGCCAATGGCATTCCGCCGTAGCCGCCGGACACGGTCGCGAGGATGTCAGCGCCGCCCGCTTGGCGCTTGGCCGCCCGATGTAGCCCATGAACCACTCGTCGGTCTTGCTCACCACCTTCCTTGCCGCAGCGGTCGAGGTGATCGAGATAGTGATCACCGCCGTCGGCACGGTGCGCGGATGGCACTCAACCTGGCTCGGCGCCGCCGCCAACGGTTTCCGCGACGGTCGCGATCGCGCTTCTGGTGACCTGGCTGCTGCGGATTGCGGGAGTGGGCGCGTGGTGGCTACCGCCGGTGGCTGCGGTGACCGTGATCCGGCGAGAGCCTTCGCCGCGTCGGCAGGTTACCGGTGAGCAGTCATGACTGACACCCATAAGCGAACGCCGGCAGCGTCCCTGCCGTCGCGAACCGTCCGGCGCCACGTTCTGTTCGGCGCAGCGACCACGGCGCTCGGTGGCCTGCTGTTCGGCTATGACACCGGCGTCATTTCCGGCGCGCTGCTGTTCATCGGCCGGGACTTCCACGGTCTAACGTCCTTCGACAAGGAACTGCTGACCAGCATCCTGCTGATCGGAGCGCTGATCGGTGCCCTGGCCGCCGGCAGGATCGCCGACCGGGTCGGCCGCCGGCCCACGGTGCTCGGCACCGCGACGCTTTTCGTCGCCGGAGTCATGCTCGCCGCCTTCGCTCCCAGTTACGGTGTCCTGGTAGCGGCGCGGGTCGTCATCGGGCTCGCGGTCGGCTCGGCGTCGATGGTCGTGCCGCTCTACATCGGCGAGTTGTCCCACCGCGGATCCGCGGCGCCCTGGTCAGCTTCAACCAGCTGGCCATAACCTCCGGCATCCTCGCCTCCTACCTGGTCGACTACGGACTGGCGTCCGGGCAGAACTGGCGCCTGATGTTCGGCCTGGCCGCGATACCGGCGATCTTGATGTTCGTGGGCATGCTCTTCCAGCACGAGAGTCCGCACTGGCTCGTCGCCCAAGGCCGCGAGGACGAGGCCCGCGAGGTGCTGCACCGGGTCCGGGACGAGCGCGACATCGACGCCGAGATCACCGAGGTACGCGAACTGTCCGCACGCCGATCCGGCTGGCGCGAGGTCCTCGACCCAGCCGTGCGTCACGTCATGATCATCGGTGTTGCACTGGCCGTGTTCCAGCAGATCACCGGCATCAACACCATCATCTACTACGCGCCGACCCTGCTGTCGTCTGCGGGACTCGGCAGTTCCGCCGCGCTGCTGGCCAATGTCGTGAACGGCGCCGTCAACGTTCTGATGACGATCGTCGCGATCCGGCTGCTGGATCGCAGCGGTCGCCGGCCGCTGCTACTGGGCGGCACCGGCGGGATGGTCGTGGGAATGCTCGTCGTTGCCCTCACCTTTGCCATTGGCGGCAACCATCTGCACGGAGGCGCCGCCTACATCGCGATTGCCGGGCTGCTGATCTACACCGGATCCTTTGCCATCGGGCTCGGCCCGGTGTTCTGGTTGCTGATCAGCGAGATCTACCCGGTGAAAATTCGCGGCCAGGCGATGAGCGTGGCCACCATGGCGAACTGGGGCGCCAACTTCGTCGTCACCATCTCCTTCCTCACCCTGCTCAGCGCGATCGGCAACGCCGGAACCTTCTTCTTGTTCGGCGGCCTGTCCGTCGTCGCGCTGGCCTACTTCCAGCGGCAGGTTCCCGAGACCAAGAACCGCAGCCTGCAAGACATCGAACGCGACCTCGACCCGATTGCCAGCCGGTCGAGCCCGGTTTGACCCCCGGCGCTGAACTTCGGTCGGTCGAAAGCGCGCTCAGCTGTCGCGGAACGCTATGAATGGGCGGCGGTTGGTTTCGCGGTGAGGCCATTGATGATGATGTCGGCCACCTGCTCAGCGTGCTGTTGGATTTCCTCGGCTCCGGCTGGTGTTTTGCCGCCGAGCAGTCGCGCTTCGACGGCGCTGGCGAACAGGCCACCGCCGCCATGAGTGATCAGGTAGTGCAGGGTCGTGTAAGGCACGGGCTGGATGCGCCCGACCTCGGCCAGCACGTGAAGCTTCCGCTCGACCAGGGCCTTGAGGGGCGCGACGAAACGGTCCACCATGAAGCGGATCCGGTCGCTGTCGAGGGCACCCTCGTGACTCATGACCCGCTGTATTTCCGGGTGCGTCGCAGCGAAGGTCACGTGCCGCACGATGCCCTGCCGCAGTGCTTCCAGGTCGTCCGTGGCGGGGGCGGTTGCGATCTGTCGCAGGTCGCGCTCGAGATCGACCAGCGCGTGGCTCATCGCGGCGAACCAGAGGTCCTGCTTGGACCCGAACCGAGCGTTCAGCAGGGCGTGGCTGACCCCGAGCTGCCGGCTGAGTTCCCGGGTCGAGAACCCGTCGAAGCCCTTTCGCGCGAAGGCGCACAGCGCGGCCTCGAGCAGCGCGTCACCATCTATCCCCTCGCCGGCCGGTGGCCGGCCACGACCGCGGGCGATGCGGGCTTGCGCCATCCGACGACCTCCATCTAGCCTAAAATAACCAACCGACAAATTATCCCACGAACGGTCCCCGCACCGTCGCACCAACACCCGGAGGTCGCCACGATGCGTCGTCTCGAGACCTGCAGGATCGCCGCTGACCCGGCCGACTACCAGCACTATGGAATCGCCAAGGGCGACATCGCTGCCTGGGAGGACGGATTTCGCACCCGGCCGGGCGGGCCCGGCACCTTCGAGTGGTGGTACTTCGACGCCGTCCTGGACGACGGGTCGACGGTGGTGATCAACTTCATGGTCAAGGACATCCGCGGTGGCGGCGGCATCAACCAGCCGGCCA
>JAODNL010000508.1 GCA_025465405.1 Pseudonocardiales bacterium
GTCAGGGACTCGTCGATGGCCGCCCGGCGCTTGTCGTCGCGAACGACCCGACCGTGAAGGCCGGTTCGTGGGGCGCGCGAACCGTCGAGAAGATCATCCGAGTGACCGAGCGGGCCCTTGCCGAGGAGCTGCCCATCTTCTGGCTGATCGACTCGGCGGGCGCCCGGATCACCGATCAGGTCGCGCTCTTCCCCGGTCGTCGCGGCGCGGGCCGGATCTTTCACAACCAGGTGGCGCTGTCGGGCAAGGTGCCACAGATCTGTTGCCTCTTCGGCCCGTCCGCGGCCGGCGGGGCCTACATCCCGTCGTTCTGCGACATCGTGATCATGGTCGAGGGCAACGCGTCGATGTATCTCGGCTCGCCACGGATGGCGGAGATGGTGGTCGGCGAGAAGGTCACGCTCGAAGAGATGGGCGGCGCGCGGATGCACGCCACCGTCTCCGGATGCGGTGACAACCTGGCCGTCGACGACGAGGACGCGATCGAGCAGGCGAAGCTGTTCTTCTCCTACCTGCCGACCTGTTGGCGCGAACAACCGCCGGACCTGGCGGCCGAGCGACCGGCGATCGAGCTGGCCGACGACTGCGTGCCGGTGGAAGAGTCCGTGCCGTTCGACGTGCACGGCATCATCGACGGCCTGATCGACGCGGACTCCTTCTTCGAGGTCAAGCCGCTGTTCGCCGCCGAGCTGATCACCGGTCTGGGGCGTATCGACGGACGACCGGTCGGGATCGTGGCGAACAACAGCGCGGTGCGCGGCGGCGTGCTGTTCGTCGACTCGGCGGACAAGGCAGCGCGGTTCATCTGGTTGTGCGATGCGTTCAACGTGCCGTTGCTGTACCTCGCGGACGTGCCGGGCTTCATGATCGGCAGCGAGGTGGAGCGGCAGGGCATCATCCGGCACGGCGCGAAGATGATCACCGCCGTCTCGGAGGCGACGGTGCCGCAGGTGTCGGTGATCGTGCGGAAGGCATACGGCGCGGGCCTGTACGCGATGGCCGGCCCGGGCTTCATGCCCGACGCGTGCATTGCGCTGCCCACCGCCAAGATCGCCGTGATGGGACCGCAGGCGGCCGTCAATGCCGTTTACGCGAACAAGATCGAGGAGATCGCCGACCCGGAGGAACGGGCCGCATTCGTCGCCGAGAAGCGCGCCGAGTACGAGCAGGACGTCGACCTGCTACGTCTCGCGTCCGACCTCGTTCTGGACGCGATCATCGAGCCGAGTGAGCTACGCGGGGAGCTCGTGCGGCGCTATGCCGTGCTGGTCGGCAAGTCGCGGCACGTCGCCGCGAAGCGGCACGGCGTTCCCCCGACGTGAGCAGGTCGATCGTGGTGCGTGGACCGGCGAGCGCGGAGGAACTCGCTGCCGTGATCGCGGCGCTGCACAGGTCAGCCGCGGACGGCACGCCGCCCACTACGTACGAGCAGTGGCGGCAGCGTCGGATCGCGTCGCTACGGCCCACCGCGTCCTACCAGCAGGGCTGACTCAGCCACCGTACGGCCGGGTGATGATCTCCAGCGAATGCCCGTCGGGATCCTCCCAATACAGGCCACGGCCGCCGTCGTTCGTGTTGATCTCGTCGGGACGGTGGTGGAACGGGTCGGCCCAGTAACGCAGCCCGCGGTCCCGGATCCGGCCGAAGATCGCGTCGAACTCCGCCTCGCCGACCAGGAATGCGTAGTGCTGAGGCCGCACCGGGCCGTGGTCGTCGGCGAAGTCCAGGGAGACGCCGTTGTCGACCTGCACGACCAGGAACGGACCGTAGGCGGTCGGTTGGTTCAAGTCGAGGATCTCGACCAGGAATCGGGCGGACGTCTGCTTGTCGTGCGCATGCACGATCGTGTGGTTGAGCTGGACGGGCATGGCTACCTCCTAGCCGGTTCGGCCGCGCCGGCCACCTGCGGCCGGCGCGGTACTGGTGAGTCGATCAGCGCGAGGGCGGCAAGCGCAGCGGCGGCGAGCAGGACCGCTGCCACCAGGGTGGCCGTCGCGTAGCCGTGAACGAGGGCGTGGACGGTGTTCGCGGCTGCGGGTGCGTGGGTGGCGAGGTAGGTCCCGGTCGCGGTGATCGCGACCGTGTTCAGCACCGCCGTGCCGATCGACCCACCGATCTGCATGGCCGTGCTGGCGACGGCCGCGGCGATGCCCGCGTCGCGCTGGTCGACGCCGCTGGTCGCGACGCTGATCGCCGGCGTGAACACGCAACCCATGCCGACGCCGAGCAGCACCTGCGCCGGCAGGATGAGCGCCGGGTAGCTGCTGGACGGGTCGAGCCGGCTCAGCAAGGCCAGGCCGCCGGCGGCAACGAGCAGGCCCGGAACGATCAGCGCCCGCGGGGCGACCCGAGTGAGCAACTTGCTGGCGAGCGCGTACGCGCTGGTCGACACCGCGACGGTCAGCGGCAGGAAGGCCAAGCCCGTGCGCACTGGCGAGTAGTGCAGCACGACCTGGAAGTAGTACGTGAGCATCAGGAACGTGCCGAACGAGCCGACGACCGCAGCCGCGACGGACAGGTACGCACCGGCCCGCGCCCGGTTCGCGACGATGTGCAGTGGCAGCAGCGGTGACTCGGTGCGCGCCTGCCGGGCAATGAACGACGCGATGCCCGCCGCGCCGAGGGCTATCGGAAGGATCACCTGCACCGACGACCAGCCGTGGGGCGCGGCCTGGCTGCAGCCGAAGACGATGGCGGCCAGTGCGGCGGTGACGAGCGTCCCGGCCAGGATGTCGGGTCTGGTGCGGGCTAAGACAGGCGGATCCGGCAGTACGGCCCGTCCGGCCAGCAGCGCGCCGACGGCGATGAGCACGTTGACGTACAGGCACCAGCGCCACTGCAGGTATTCAGTCAGCACGCCTCCGAGCAGCAGGCCGGCCGCGCCACCCGCGCTGGCGACCGCGCCGTAGACACCGAACGCCTTCGCGCGATCCTTCGGATCGGTGAAGGTCACCGCCACGAGCGAGAGCGCGGTCGGAGCGAGCAGGGCGGCGAACCCACCCTGTAGCGCGCGCCCCGCGACCAGGACGCCGAAGGTGGTGGCGGTGCCGGCCAGTGCGGACGCGGCGGCGAAGCCGGTCAGCCCGACGAGAAATGCGCGGCGACGGCCGAGGTTGTCGGCGACCCGGCCGCCGAGCAGCAGCAGGCCGGCGAAGGACAGCGTGTATGCGGTTACCACCCACTGCCGGTCACTGTCGCCGAACCCGAGCGCGTGCTGGGCCGACGGCAGCGCGATGTTCACGATCGTGGCGTCCAGGGCCACCATCAGTTGCGCGACCGCGATCACGACGAGTGCCAGCCAACGGCGTTCGGACTGCATGGCGCGCGCCTCCCGAGGCTTAAGCGGACGAATTTCATCCGATTAAGACCATGGCACGGCGCCGCCCGGACCGCAAGACATCTGGAGGAATTTCCTCCAGATAGGCTAACGTTCTGGACGGCGAAAGGGGTCGGCGTGTCGGACCGGGTTCATCGCGCGCGCCCGCTGCGGGCGGACGCGGTGCGCAATCACGCGCAACTGTTACGCGCGGCCAGGGACGTGTTCGTGGTCCGCGGGCCAGGCGTCGCGCTCGACGAGATCGCCCGCCGCGCCGGGGTCGGCATCGGCACGCTCTACCGGAGATTCCCGGACCGCAAGGCGCTCATGCGCGCCGTCGTTCTGGACGCGCTCACCCATACCCGCGAGGAAGCGGATCGGGCCCTCGCTGAGGCGCCCGACGGCTTCACGGCCCTGGCCAGGTACATGCACGCCGTCCTCGAGATCCGCGTCGCGGCGGTCATCCCGGTGCTGCTCGACGAGCTAGATCTGGACGGCGCCGAGCTGGGACCGGAACGCGAAGCCTCGGCGGCCGCCGTGCAGCGGATCATCGACACTGCCCATGAGGACGGCTCGCTGCCCGAGGACGTCACCTTCGGCGATGTCGGCACCCTTCTGGTCCGGCTCTCGCGCCCTATGCCCGGGCCGTTCACCGAGGAGCTGGACAACCGGCTGGCCCACCGCCACGTCGACCTGTTGATCGAGGGACTGCGTCCGTCCGTCGACCGGCACGACGTCCTGGAAGGCCCGGCTCTCAGCCACGCGGACCTGCAAGCCATCCGCCACGGCGACCCCGCCTAAGGGCTGACCCCGCGCCGAGCCGCGACAGCCCGTGATCGCCGAGCTTGGGCACCGAGCTTGGGCACCGAGCTTGGGCAGCGGCGGCGCGGGCCGTTCGCGCGGTCAGGGGGTGGGATAGCCGAGGTCCGCGAGACCGAAGTTCAGCTCGCGCAGCATCTTGCGCAACACCGGTAGCGACAGCCCGACGACGTTGTGGTGGTCTCCGCGGACCGCGTCGATGAACCACCCACCGAAACCGTCGATCGTGAAGCCGCCCGCCACATTGGACGGCTCACCGCTGCCGCAGTAGAGCTCGATCTCCTCGTCGGTGACGTCGGCGAAGTGGACGTAGGTCGAGGCGACCGCGTTGACGACGCGTTCCGCGGCGATGTCGATCAGGCAATGGCCCGTGTACAAGACGCCCTGCTTGCCGCGCATTCGCT
>JAODNL010000074.1 GCA_025465405.1 Pseudonocardiales bacterium
CATGCTGACCGGGCTGCTCGAGCGCGGTTCCGATCCGGTCAGTTCGCTGGCTCAGCTCGCGGAGCTGGTCGGCGCGGTGGGGCGCGTCCTGCCGATGAGCCCGCTGCCGCTGGACCTCGTCGCCGAGGCCGACCGCTTCGATCCCGAGGACCCGACCCGCACGAGGCAGATTCGCGGCCAGTCATCCATCGCCGCGACGCCGGGACGGGTCCGTTCGGTCCGGCTGCTGCCGCCCGGCGCGCCGGCCTGCGCGAGCGCCGTGGATGCGGTGCGTGAGGCGGATGTCGTCGTCCTCGGGCCGGGCTCGTGGTTCACGAGTGTGATCCCGCACCTGTTGCTACGCGAACTCGGCCGCACCCTGTCGACCACTCGGGCGCAGATCATCGTCGTCCTCAACCTCGTGCCACAGGTCGGTGAGACCGACGATTACGCACCGCACGACCTACTACGCTTGCTGCGCGCGCACGCCGAAGCGTTCGGCGGATTGCGTATCGACGCGGTCGTGGCCGATGTCGACGCCGTGCTCGACGTGAAGCAATTAACAGGGTTCGCGCGCACGATCGGCGCGCGTCTCGTACTGTCAAGGCTCGCCGCCGAGGACAGCGCGGAACGGCACGACCCGAAGCGGCTGAGTGCGGCCATCGAGCAGGCACTCGCCGGTTCGCCCGTGATCGAGAGGGATGACGCATGGCAATGACCGCGTCGGTGAAGGACGAACTCAGTCGAGTCAGCGTGCCGAAGCTGTCTGCCAGGAAGTCCGAGATGGCAACCATGCTGCGCTTCGCGGGCGCCCTGCATCTCGTCGGCGGCCACATCGTCATCGAGGCTGAGCTCGACACCGGCTCGGTCGCGCGGCGGCTCCGGAAGGAGATCGCCGACATCTTCGGGTACGGCTCGGAGGTACAGATCGTCACCGGCGGCGGGCTGCGGCGCGGTAGCCGCTACCTCGTGCGCGTCGCGCGCGACGGCGAGGGGTTGGCGCGGCAGGCCGGTCTCGTCGACCTGCGGGGCCGGCCGGTGAAGGGCCTTCCGCACCACGTCGTCGCCGGTGGCATCGGCGACGCCGAGGCGGCCTGGCGTGGCGCGTTCCTCGCGCACGGCTCGCTCACCGAGCCGGGCCGGGCGTCGTCCTTGGAGATCACCTGCCCGTCGGCCGAGGCGGCGCTCGCGCTGGTCGGGGTGGGCCGGCGACTGGGCGTGTCGGCGAAGGCCCGTGAGGTGCGGGGCAGCGATCGGGTGGTGGTGCGAGACGGCGACGCGATCGCCGCGCTGCTCACCCGGATCGGCGCGCACGAGTCGGTGATGGCGTGGGAGGAGCGGCGGATGCGCCGCGAGGTGCGGGCCACCGCGAACCGGCTGGCGAATTTCGATGACGCGAACCTGCGGCGCTCGGCCCGCGCGGCCGTCGCGGCAGGTGCCCGGGTGCAGCGGGCGCTGGAAATCCTCGCCGATGACGCGCCGGATCACCTGCTGCAAGCAGGGCGTCTTCGCCTCGAGCACAAGCAGGCGTCACTGGAAGAACTGGGTGCGCTGTCCGACCCGGTGATGACGAAGGATGCTGTCGCCGGCCGGATCCGCCGGCTGCTCGCGATGGCCGACAAGCGAGCCGCCGACCTCGGCATTCCGGACACCGAGTCGGCCGTGACCCCGGAGATGCTGGCCCCGTAACGGGCCGCGTGACGCCGGCGGGGGAACCCGGCGGGGGAAGCCAGCGCGTGCAAGCCCGCCCCTACCGCCGCCACCGACGTCACCGACATCACCGACATCACCGCCAGTAATCAGCGGGGGAGGGGTGCGTCGCTCACGCCGAGGCGGTCGGTGAGGAACAGAAACGCCGCGGCGAAGTCGTTGCCGGCCGTTTCCTCCCGCAGCCGTGGCCAGTCCAGTTGCTCGCGCACGGCACGGACGGCGGGCAGCAAGGCGCCGAAGTCGCAATACCGCTCGGACAACACCTGGAGCTTGCTCGCGATCAGGTCCGTCGCGGGGAGGACGGGCATCCGGATCGACAGCACCTCGATCGTCTCGGACCGATCGAGCAGGCCGGTGGTCACGGGGACGCCGGCGATGCGATGCAGGATGTCGACGGTGACGCCGTCGGTGTCGACCTTCAGCAGCCAGTCCTCCGGCGGCCGCCGCACCGCGAGTCCGGCGGCCGACAGCGCGTCGGCCACCCGTTCGATGTCGTCCTCGGACACGACGAAGTCCACGTCGTGCTCGGATTCCGGGGCGCCGCGCGCCCAGAGCGCGTAGCTCCCGCCCAGCGCGAACGGGATGTCGCTGTACTTCAGCAGGGACGCGGTGCGCTTGAGCGCAAGCCGCAGCAGGTCGCGGTTCTCGACGGGCACGGCGGGTAACACTAGCGACGTGCGCCTCGCGACGTTCAACATCCTGCACGGACGCTCGGTGGCCGACGGCAGGGTCGACGTGGACCGGTTCGCCGGAGCCGTGCGCGAGCTGAATCCCGACATCCTGGCCCTGCAGGAGGTCGACCGTGACCAGCCGCGCTCGCACCTCGCCGACTTCACCAGCGTCGCGGGCGACGCGATGGGTGCGGTCGCGCACCGGTTCGTCGCGGCGATCGCCGGCACCCCCGGCGCCACCTGGATCGCCGCGACGGGCGACGAGCAGCCCGGCACGGCAAGTTACGGCATCGCGCTGCTGTCGCGGTATCCGGTGCGTACCTGGCAGGCCCTGCGCCTTCCGGGGATCCCGTTCCGTTTCCCGATGTGGTTGCCCGGGCCGCGGAAGGTGCTCGTCGTCACCGAGGAGCCCCGTGCCGCAGTCCTGGCCGAGGTCGAGACACCGATCGGCCTGGTGAACGTGGTCAACACGCACCTGTCGTTCGTGCCGGGATGGAACCGGCGCCAGCTCTGGCGACTGCGGCGCGACCTCGCGGCGTTCACGGGCCCGCTCGTGCTGATGGGAGACCTCAACCTGACCCCGCCGCGGGTGGCGGCCACCACCGGCTACGCGTCGCTGGCCGACGCGCCGACGTTCCCGTCCGACAACCCGCGCCGCCAGCTCGATCACATCCTGGCGCGGGGACCGCTGGCGCCGGTCGCGGCCTCCGAGGCGCGGGCCATGAGGCTGTCCGATCACCGCGCGCTTACTGTCGACGTCGCTACTGGTCGGTAAGTGAGGACCGGACGAGACGTGCGTCACGACCCGATAGGGTTCTCCTGAGCGAGCCGCAGCGTCGCGGGACCGCTCCACGTCGTAACCGTTGTCAAGGAGTCTTCGCAGTGACTGTTCGTGTGGGCATCAACGGCTTCGGCCGCATCGGCCGCAACTTCTTCCGTGCAGTGACCGCCTCCGGCGCTGATATCGAGCTCGTCGCCGCCAACGATCTCGGCGACGTCGCCACGATGGCGCACCTGCTCAAGTACGACAGCGTCCTCGGCCGCTTCGACCGATCGGTGGCGGTGACCAGCGACGGCATCCGCGTCGGCGACCACACGATCAAGATCCTCGCCGAGCGCGATCCCGCAAACCTGCCGTGGGCCGACCTCGGCGTGGACGTCGTCGTCGAGTCGACCGGGTTCTTCACCAAGGCCGCCGACGCCCGCAAGCACGTCGACGCGGGTGGCGCCAAGAAGGTCATCATCTCGGCGCCGGCCACGGACGAGGACGTCACGATCGTGATGGGCGTCAACGACTCCGACTACGACCCCGCCAAGCACACGATCATCTCCAACGCCTCGTGCACCACGAACTGCCTGGGCCCGCTGGCGAAGGTGCTCGACGACGCGGTCGGCATCGAGCGCGGACTGATGACGACGATCCACGCCTATACGCAGGATCAGAATCTGCAGGACGCCCCGCACAAGGATCTACGCCGGGCCCGTGCCGCGGCGATCAACATCGTGCCGACCTCGACCGGCGCGGCGAAGGCCATCGGCTTGGTGCTGCCGAAGCTCAAGGGCAAGCTGGACGGGTTCGCGCTGCGCGTCCCGGTGCCGACCGGTTCGGCCACCGACCTCACCGTCACCACCACCCGCGAGACTTCGGTCGACGAGGTGAAGGCCGCCTACCAGGCGGCCGCGGATGGCGCCTTCAAGGGCATCCTCACCTACACCGAGGACCCGATCGTCAGCTCCGACATCGTCACCGACCCGGCGTCGTGCATCTTCGACGCCGGGCTGACGAAGGTCATCGGCGACCAGGTCAAGGTGGTGGGCTGGTACGACAACGAGTGGGGCTACTCCAACCGCCTCGCCGACGTGGTCCTTCTCGTCGGCTCTGCTCTGTAAGGCGGCGCCATGCGCACGCTCGACGACCTGATCAAGCATGGGGTGAAGGGTCGGCGCATCCTCGTGCGCTCGGATCTGAACGTGCCGCTCAAGGACGGCAAGGTCGGCGACGACGGCCGGATCCGCGCGTCCCTGCCGACGCTCACCAAGTTGGTCGACCACGGGGCACGGGTCATCGTCACGGCCCACCTCGGCCGGCCCAAAGGCGCCCCGGAGCCGGCCTACTCACTTCGCCCGGTCGCCGATCGGCTGGCGAAGCTGCTCGGGTTTCCCGTCGAGTTCGCGCTCGACACCGTCGGCGAGAGCGCGCGGTTGCTCGCCGACGGGCTGAACGACGGGGAGCTCCTGCTGCTGGAGAACGTTCGCTTCGACGCCGCTGAGACGAGCAAGGACGATGCCGAG
>JAODNL010000075.1 GCA_025465405.1 Pseudonocardiales bacterium
ATCGGCATCGGTCTGCCGTTGGCTGTTGGCGCGTCCGTGGCGGCACGAGGCCGGAAGGTCGTCGGCCTTCAGGCAGACGGCAGCTCCATGTACACGATCCAAGCGCTCTGGACGCATGCGCGCGAAAAGCTGGACACGACCACGATCATCTTCAACAACGGCTCGTACAACATCCTGCGTGATGAGTTACGCCGCGTCGGTGCCACGGAGGGGCCCAAGGCCCTCGACCTGCTCGATCTCACGCGCCCCGAGATCGATTTCGTGGCCCTCGCGAACGGGATGGGTGTCGACGCCGAGCGGGCGACGACGGCAGACGAATTCGTGAGCAGCCTTGCGCGTGCACTCGAAGACAGCGGGCCGCGACTCGTCGAAGTCCGGCTCCCGCGATGAACGCATCGACTCACGCTCGTTCGCGTGGCCGTCATCATGGCTGACCTCGAGTACGCCATCTCGGAGGGTGTCGCGACCCTGCGGCTGAACCGGCCGGAGCGAAAGAACGCGTTCACGCTCGAAATGATCGATCGCTGGGCCGAACTGCTCGTGCAGGCGAAGAGCGACCCGGACGTTCGCGTCCTCGTGCTCACCGGCACGGGGGACGCGTTCTGCTCCGGCGTCGATCTCGAACACCGCAACGACGGCATGCCGGCAACTGCGCTGGCCCGAAAGCAGGTGTTGAGCGAGCGCGTTCACCGCATCCCGCTGGCGATGGAGGACCTCGACAAGCCGGTCATCGCGGCGATCAACGGTACCGCGGTCGGCGCCGGACTCGACATGGCGCTGATGTGCGACATCCGGATCATGGCGCGCTCGGCCCGTCTCGCCGAGGGCTACATCCGCGTCGGTCTCGTTCCGGGAGACGGCGGTTGCTACTACCTGCCACGAATCGTCGGGGTGGCAAAGGCCCTCGAGATGTTGCTGACCGGTGACTTCGTCGACGCCGTTGAAGCTGAGCGAATCGGCCTGGTGAACCACGTCGTCGATGACGTTCAGCTCACCGACTCGGTAGCGGAGATGGCTCGCAAGATCGCCGCCGGTCCGCCCGTCGCGATACGGATGATCAAACGAGCGACCTATCAGTCGATGCGCACGGACCTACGCACGTCGCTGGATCTCATCTCGTCGCACACGGGCGTCGTCGGACTGATGCAGGACTCGGCCGAAGCCATGGCTGCATTCCGCGAGAAACGCCGACCTCAGTTCACCGGCCAGTAGGCGCAAGGCGTCAGCCGGGCGCACTCGACCTGGCTTCGCTGTCGAAGGGAAGACAATGACGTTCCAGGGCTTCGATCTCCCGTCCGAGCTGCGCATGCTCGCCGACACGATCAGCGAATTCGTCCGCGAAGAAATCTGGCCCGTCGAGGCACGCACGCCCGGGCATGCGCGCGGAATCGCGCCGGACGACATCGAGCAACTGCAGAAGAAAGCACGCGATGCCGGGTTCTGGTGCTTGGAAGCTCCAGAACGGTTCGGCGGCGGTGGCCTATCGGTCTTCGAGAGCGTGGTCGTCAGTGAGCAGATGGCCAAGCACCGGTACAGCATCCCCCGACCTGGCTCCGGGGCGTTCGGACTCGAGCCGCCCGTCGCGCTGTACCACGGGTCGCCGACACAGATCGAGCAGTACGTTCTCCCGACGATCGAGAACGCGTGGTCGGCCTTCATTGCGATCAGCGAGCCGACCGGTGGGTCGGACCCAGCCCGCGCCATTCGGACCACGGCCATCCGGGAAGGCGACACCTACCGACTCAACGGCCACAAGATGTGGGCGAGCGGCGCCGATCATGCGCGGTATGGCGTCGTCTACGCGCGTACCGACCGCGAGAACGGGCGGAGCGGGATCAGTGCCTTCATCGTCGACTCGGACACGCCCGGCATGACGGTCGATCCCATCGCCGTACTGCGGGACCACTGGACGACCGAGCTGACGCTCGATGACGTAATCGTTCCCGTCGAGAACCTCATCGGCGAGGCGGGCCAGGGCTTCGCTCTCGCGCAGGAGTTCTTCGTACGCGGTCGGCTGCGCTACGCAGCCCAGGCTCTCGGGGTAGCCGAGGAGGCCGTTCGCCACGCCCTGGAATGGGCCCGCACGCGCGAGACGTTCGGCGCGCTTCTGGCGACGCGCCAGGCCGTGCAGTTCGCTCTCGCCGACGCACGTGTCGAAATCGACGCGGCCCGCTACCTGACCTGGGATGCGGCGTGGACGGCCGACCAAGGTGGCGACGCGCGGACGAAAGCGTCCGCCGCCAAGCTTTACGCCACTGAGGTCGGCTTTAAGGTTGTCGACGCGATGATGCAGATCCTGGGTGGGATG
Organism: Pseudonocardiales bacterium; assembly: GCA_025465405.1. Lineage (GTDB taxonomy): Bacteria > Actinomycetota > Actinomycetes > Mycobacteriales > Jatrophihabitantaceae > RYN-117. The sequence goes on from JAODNL010000075.1 coordinate 2,309, forward strand.
GGCATGACCTGCGAGCTCCCCCTCGAGCACTGGTTCCGCGGGCTCAGGGTGTCGCGCGTCGTCGAAGGGCCGAGCGAAATCCAGCGCTACCTCATCGCCCGAGAGATGCTCGGATCGGCTGCGCTAGGTCGCTGACGGCGCATGCTCAGCGCTCGGTTCCCAACCGCCGACAGCCAGACACCGGCCTTAGCCGGTCGCGGCGCCGGCAGCGATCAGTTCTTTTA
>JAODNL010000091.1 GCA_025465405.1 Pseudonocardiales bacterium
GAACTCGGACTCGACGCACCACCGGCCCTGCGGATCGCCGCCGCGTTCACCGAACTCGCCCAAGCGATCTGACCGCCGACCGGGCGCGGGTTCAACACGTCCGCCGGTTCCACAACGCAACGGCGCCCCTCAGCGCTCTCCTCGCCGCCGCCGCCCGCCTCACCACACCGACCACGGCATCCGACTGAGACACGTCCCTGCTTGCAGATGGGCCGGCCGACCGACGTTGACATCGTCAACCTTGTGATAGGTTGACGATGTCAACCTCAGGAGGATCTGTGCCATCTGTTTTGATCACCGGAGGGCATTCCGGTATTGGCCTTGCCGCGTCGCGGGAGCTCGTCGCCAAGGGAGCAGAGATTGTGCTCGCCGGACGGAGCCCGGAGCGGATGGGCGAGGTCGCCGACGAGTTGAGGTCGCGCGGAGGATCCGTGTCGACGCTGGCCCTGGACATGTCGTCACTGTCCTCGGTCCGGGAAGCCGCCGCGCAACTGAAGAGCATGCTCGCCGAGGGCACCATCGCTCCGCTCGAGGCGATCCTGTGCAATGCCGGCGGCCGGTTCGACGGCGACGTGTCCTACAGCCCGGACGGGTACGAGACGACGTTCGCGACGAACTGCCTCGGCAACTTCCTCCTCGTCGAGCTCCTGGTTCCGCAGCTCGTCGATGAGGGGCGCATCGTTTTCACGGCCAGCGGCACGCACGACCCCGACACGCCGGACGGCCGCTACATCGGTGGCGTCGCCGAACCCGACGCCCTCACCCTTGCCGCCACGGGGAAGGATGGTAGCAAGCCGTTGTCGGCCAGCAAGCGCTACGCCACCTCGAAGTTGTGCACGGTGATGTACGCCTACGAGCTCGATCGGCGCCTGCGCCGATCTGGCAGTTCCATCGCATCTATCGCGTTCGATCCTGGTGCGATCCCGGACACCGCCTTCCTGCGCGGGATGCCGCGGCCGGTTCAGGTGCTGGCGGCCAGCTCGCCCATGAAATGGCTGCAGAAGCGGATGGGTATCACGATGTCCACCGCCGACTTCTCGGGCGCCTCTCTTGCCGAGCTGGCAGTAGATCCTCGTTTCGCAGATGCGTCGGGCAAGTACTTCCAGGCCAAGGAAGGAACCCTCACCGCTGTGCCGTCGGCCAAACTGTCATATGACGAGCAGCGTGCTGCCAAATTGTGGGAAGACTCGCGACGGCTGGTTCATCTGAGCACCGAAGAGGAGGCGCCGGTGTTGCGATGAGCACAGCCGATCGACTGGTCACCGCTGCTGCCGAGCTGCTCGACAGCGGCGGAGAATCCGCCGTCACCCTTCGTGCCGTCGGCGCCGCGGTCGGCATGTCGCACAACGCCCCCTACAAGCACTTCCACAACCGCGAAGATCTTCTCGCGGCCGTAGCGACCGTCGACTTCAATGCGGTCGCCGCGACCTGGGCACAGCTGCGCGCCTCGCAGCGGGAGCCACTCGAACGACTGCTCGGGGCCCTCGAGGTGATGATCACGTTCAGCGTCGAACACCCCGCCCGGTACCGGCTGCTGTTCAACAACCCATCCATCGCGGCGCAAGGCGGCCCGCTCACCCACGCAGCACACCGAGCTCTCGATGAATTCGCCCTGGTCGTCGAAACGTGTCAGGCGGAAGGCGTTCTCCCGAACACTCCCAGCAGCACACTGGCAGTCATCATCTTCGCCACACTGCACGGCCTGCTCGACGCCGACGCCAGCGGCCGCCTACGCCCCCGAACAGGCTGGAATAGTGTGCTCACCGGGATGCGCGCCTTCATCGAACTCCTCGGGTGATACAACGCTCGCGTGCCACGGCGGCTTGGGCGCGTCATCCGCTCGGTCGACCGAGGTCATGAGAGCGGTGGGGAGGCCTCAGCCCGCGACATCGGCGCCTCGCCCTGGACCGCCTTGAGATTCTCGCTCCATCAGTTCGCGACGTCTGAGCAGGTTCGTGGGTCACATGGTGAGGACGGCCTTGACGGCGGCTCCGGACTGGGTGTCGGCGATCGCGCGGTCGATGTCGGTGAATGGGTACTTGGTGACGAGCTTGTCGAAGGGGAACGCGCCGGCCTGGTAGAGGGCGATGAGGCGCGGGATGAACACCTGGGGCACGGAATCGCCCTCGATGAGGTGGTGGATTGTCTTGCCGCTCATGACCGCGACCGGGATCACGGAGCCGGGCGCGCCGAGGGCGACGAGGCCGATCTCGCCGCCCGTCTTCAGCGACAGCAGGTTGTTGACGACGACGGGGACGATGCCGGTGGTGTCGAAGGCGTAGTCGGGCGCCGCCACCGGTGATCTCTTGCACGCGGGGGACGACGTTCTCCTCCTTGCCGTTGATGACGTGGGTGGCGCCGAGCTCGAGGGCGGTGTCCAGGCGCGGCTGGAGCACGTCGACGGCGATGATCGTGGTCGCGCCGACCGCCTTGGCGGCCATGAGGGCGGCGAGTCCGACCGCTCCCGTGCCGGAGATGACGATGCTCGCGCCCGCACCGACCTTGAGGGTGTTGATCACGGCGCCGGCGCCGGTCTGGATGCCGCGGCCGAGGGGTCCGGTCAGGTCGAGATCGATGCCGTTGGGGATCTTGACGGC
>JAODNL010000109.1 GCA_025465405.1 Pseudonocardiales bacterium
GGGCGATGTCCAAGGACGCCACCGCCCGCCCACCGAGCGCGGCCTGGCTGGCCACCGAGCTCTCGCGTATCGCGGCGCGGCACGACTGGCCGCGCACCCGGCTGCTCGTCGACGAGCCGGCCGAGCCGGTCGGAACGCGGTCAGCTCACTGACTGATCCGGGGGTGGCTCCCCCGGATCGAGATCGGCGGCGCGCAGCGGCGCGCGACCCGGCGGCTGAGCGGGGCGTGGCGTGAGCGGCTCGACGCGGCGGACCGCCCGGACCACCGGCTCACCGACGCGCAGGTAGATCCGATCGCCGCAGTCGAGCACCTCGACAACCTCGACCGGCCCGTCCACGTACTCGTAGGTCACCTCATCGGGCCTTACGGACACGCGGATTCGCGCGTCGCGCCATCGCAGCCGGAACGCCAGGCCATGCCAGCCCGGCGGCAGCTGAGGATGGAACGACAGCAGGCCGCCGTGATCACGCATGCCGCCGAAGCCGGCGACCAGGGCAAGCCAGGTGCCGGCCAGCGAGGCGATGTGCAGGCCGTCGCGGGAGTTGTGTTCGAGATCGTGCAGGTCCATCAGCGCCGCCTCGGCGAGATAGTCCGTGGCCAGTTCCAGCTGCCCGACCTCCGCGGCGATCACGGCTTGCGTGCACGCGGACAGCGAGGAGTCACGGACGGTCAGCGGCTCGTAGTACGCGAAGGCCCGTGCCTTCTCCTCCAGGGTGAACTCGTCGCCGCACCAGTGCATCGCCAGTATCAGGTCGGCCTGCTTGATCACCTGCTTGCGATAGATGTCGAAGTACGGCGCGTTCAGCAGCAACGGATACGCATCCTCAGCCGCGGTCCGCTCGAAGTCCCATACCTGGTGGTCGGTGAAGTCCTTGTCCTGCTTGTGCACCTGCCGCTTCGCGTCGTAGTGGATCGCGACCGTCGACGCGGCGGCGCGCCACCGGGCAATCTCGTCAGCGTCCACCCGCAGGGCGCCGGCGTCGTCGGCCCACCGCTCGGCGGCATCGGCCGCCGAGTTCAGGTTCAGCTTGGCCATCAGGTTCGTGTACGCGTTGTCGTCGACGATCGCGCTGTACTCATCCGGCCCGGTGACCCCGTCGATGTGGAACGCGCCGTCTGCGCCGTCGTACCCGAGCGAGCGCCACAACCGGGCCGTGTGAATGAGCATCGGCAGCGCATAGAGCCGGTCGAACTCGGCGTCGCCCGTCCAGCGCACGTACCGCATCGCCGCGACCGCGACGTCGGCATTCACGTGGAAGGCCGCGGCGCCGGCCGGCCAGTAACCGGAGCACTCCTGGCCGCGGATCGTCCGCCATGGGAACGCCGCGCCCCGCAGTGTCAGCGTGCGCGCCCGATCGAGCGCAAGATCGAGCGTCGAGTGACGCCACTTGAGGGCGTCGGCGACCGTGTGTGGCGCGGTTGCGGTCAGCACCGGAAGCACGAAGCTTTCGGTGTCCCAGAATGCGTGCCCGTCATAACCGGGCCCGGTGAGGCCCTTCGCCGGGATCGCCCGTTGCTCCGCGCGCGTCGCGGCCTGGTAGGTGTGGAACAGGGCGAAGCGAACCGCTTGCTGCACAGCGGGATCGCCGTCGATCTCCACATCGGCGCCCTCCCAGAACAGGGCCAGCGCCGCCTCCTGGTCGGCGACGAGCTGGTCCCATCCGGTGCGGACAGCGGCAAGCAAGGCCGCGTCCACCTGGTCGCGCAGTGCCGGCACGGAGCGCTGGCTCGACCAGCCGTAGGCGACCAACTTCGTCATCGTCAGCTTCTCGCCGGGTTGCAGCACGGTGCCGGCCGTCAGTCGCGCCCAGTCCGGATGGACGACCATTTGAGTGCCCGGATTCGAGTCGCTGTCGAAGGCGTGCTCCATCGCCGCCGCCATACACAACTGGCTCGACCGGGTGCGATGCAGCAGCCAGGCCCGCGTGCCGTGCCCGTCGTGCTCGACCGGGGCCAGCGGCGACTCCATGATCGCGGCGACTCGCGGATCGTGCGACTGGGGCGGGACGTGCTCATTGGCGACGAGTTCGGACTGCAGGACCACGCGCGCTGGACTGCCGATCGCCTCGACCTCGTAGTGGATCGCGACGATCGACCGCTGCGTCAGCGAGACCATCCTGACGGTTCGCAAGATGATTCGCTGGCCTGCGGGCGAGAGCCATTCGACCTCACGGCGCAGCAGCCCGGCGCGCAGGTCGAGCGTGCGCTCGTGATGGCGGACCTCGCCGTAGCGCAGGTCGAACGGCTCGTCGTCGACCAGCAGCCGGATCAGCTTGCCATTCGTGACGTTGAGCACCGTCTGGCCGGTCTCCGGAAAGCCGAAACCGGCCTCGGCGTAGGGCAGCGGGCGGGTCTCGAAGAAGGAGTTCAGGTAGGTGCCCGGCAGTCCGGCCGGGTCGCCCTCGTCGAGATTCCCACGCAAGCCGATGTGCCCGTTCGACAGGGCGAACAACGACTCCGACTGCGCGAGCACGTCGAGATCGAGTCCGACCTCGCGGACCTGCCACGGCTCGACCGGGAACCTCCGATTCGGGATCACAGCAACTCCCCCAGGTCGCGCACCACGATGTCGGCACCGTGCGCACGCAGCGCCGCCGCATGGGCGTCGTCGAGCCGATTCACGCCCACGACGAAGCCGAATCCGCCGGCGCGGCCCGCCGCTACGCCGGCGGTCGCGTCCTCGAACACCGCCGCGGCTTTCGGTTCGGTATCCAGCAACGCGGCGCCGGCCAGGAACGAATCCGGCGCTGGTTTGCCGCGCAGCTTCTGGGCAATCAGCGTGTTGCCGTCGACGCGGGCTTCCACGAGCTCCTCCAGCCCGGTGACGTGCAGGACGTCCGCGGTGTTGGCGCTCGACGAGACCACTGCCCGCCGTAGCCCGGCGTCGCGCGCCGCCTCGAGGTAGCGCCGAGAGCCCTCGTACACCTGCACACCGTCCTCATGTATCCGCTGCAACAGCAGTCCGTTCTTTCGGTTGCCAACCCCGTACACCGTCTCGCGGTCGGGCGGATCGTCGACATCACCCTCGGGCAACGTGATTGCGCGAGACGCGAGGAAATCGCGGACACCGTCGGCGCGCGGCTTGCCGTCGACGTACTCGTCGTAGTCCTGCTCGGTGAACTCGGGCTGGTCCCGCCGGGCGAGCAACTCGTCGAAGGTCTGCTTCCAGGCGCGCCGGTGTACCGAGGCGGTATCGGTGAGGACACCGTCCAGGTCGAACAGGCACGCGGTGATTCCGTCCGGCAGGCCGAGCATGTCGTCAGTCTGCCCCTCGCCGCCGCTCACCGGCGCGGTGACGTAGGTTCAGAGCGTGCCAGACCAATCCGGTCCGACCGGCCTCGACGCGGTGCTCGGCTTCGAGTACTCCGAGGTCAGCAGCGACCGCGTCGTCGTGACGTGGAAGGTCTCGCCGGACCATCTGCAGCCGCAGGGCATCGTCCACGGCGGCGTCTACTGCTCAGTCGTCGAGTCCGCCGCGAGCATCGGCGCGGCCCTCTGGTTCGGCGGCCGCGGCACGGTCGTCGGTGTCGCCAACCAGACCGACTTCCTGCGCGCCGTGGGCGACGGCCGACTCACGGCCACGGCGACACCGCTGCATCGCGGCCGCAGCCAGCAGCTGTGGCTGGTCGAGATCATCGACGATCAGCAAAGGCTCGTCGCGCGCGGTCAGGTCCGGCTGCAGAACCTGGCCGGCCCGGCGGCGAAAGCCTCGAACTAGACAGGCCGAGAGGCGCACAGTGAGGTGCGAGGGATCGCGCCCGAGAGGAGACACCGTCCATGTCGGAATCCGCAGACGCCGTACTCACCACGCCTGAGGGCATTACGCTCGCGCTCCCGGTGGCCGAGGTGGCTGAGGGGTCGCCCGGCGTGGACATCAGCAAGCTGCTGGCAAAGACCGGCATGGTCACCTACGACCCGGGCTTCGCCAACACCGCTTCGTGCACGTCGGCCATCACCTACATCGACGGCGACGCCGGAATCCTCCGCTACCGCGGATATCCCATCGACGAACTCGCCACGGGATCGACATTCCTCGAGGTCAGCTACCTGCTCATCTACGGCGAGCTGCCGACCCAGACGCAGCTGGAGGAGTTCGCCGACAAGATCAGACGGCACACGTTGCTGCACGAGGATTTGAAGCGGTTCTTCGAGGGCTTTCCCCGCGACGCGCACCCGATGCCCGTGCTGTCGTCGGCGGTGTCCGCCCTGTCGACGTTCTACCAGGACTCGCTCAACCCGTTCGACGCCGATCAGGTCGAACTGTCCACAGTGCGGCTGCTGGCGAAGCTGCCGACGATCGCCGCGTACGCGTACAAGAAATCGATCGGCCAGCCGTTCCTCTACCCAGACAACTCGCTCGGTCTCGTCGAGAACTTCCTGCGAATGACGTTCGGCCTGCCCGCCGAGCCGTACGAGCCCAACCCGACGGTCGTCCGCGCGCTTGACCTGCTGTTCGTCCTGCACGCCGACCACGAGCAGAACTGCTCGACCTCGACGGTCCGGCTGGTCGGCTCGTCGCAGGCGAACCTGTTCGCGTCCGTGTCCGCAGGTATCAACGCCCTGTTCGGGCCGCTGCACGGCGGGGCCAACCAGTCCGTGCTCGAGATGCTCGAACGGATCCGCAACGACGGCGGGGACGTCGGATCGTTCGTGCGCAAGGTGAAGAACCGCGACACCGGCGTCCGGCTGATGGGCTTCGGACACCGCGTCTACAAGAACTACGACCCCCGCGCAGCGATCATCAAGAAGACCGCTGACGAGGTGCTCTCGGCGATGGGCAAGCGCGACGACCTGCTGGACATCGCGATGGAACTGGAGGGCTATGCGCTGGCCGACGACTACTTCGTCGAGCGAAAGCTCTACCCGAACGTCGACTTCTACACCGGGCTGCTCTATCGGGCGATGGGCTTTCCCACAAAGATGTTCACCGTGCTGTTCGCTATCGGGCGACTGCCCGGCTGGATCGCCCAGTGGCACGAGATGATCAACGATCCGCAGACGAAGATCGGCCGGCCGCGGCAGCTCTACACCGGACCCATCCAGCGGGCCTTCGTCCCGATGGAGAAGCGTTGATCGAACGCCAGGGTGGCGCGGTTGCGTACCGACCGCGAACCGCGGAACCGCGGGAGATTCGGTCGCGGGCATCTCTGCGGGCATCTCTGCGGGCATAGGGAAGGGGCGGCGGCACGGGAGGGATGTGCCGCTCGCCCCTTCTCCATGAAGTGTATGCCATCTCTTTCATGATCGGTGCAACTACGTTGGGTCCTCGTGGACAACGCTTACTTTCACGTCGTGGACGAGAATCCGGCCGCGGGGAGCTACCAGGCCGACCCCGCCACCGGTGGTCCGTGGGACCCCCGGTTGCAGCACGGTGGCCCGCCCGGTGCGCTCCTCGTCCATGCCGCGGAGCGCCTGGCCGCGGCCGAAACCGGCCGCGACGATCTGGTCGCGTTACGCCTGGCCGCGGAGTTCGTCGGGCCGGTTCCGGTGGCCGAGATCGCGACCACGGCGCGGATCGTGCGGGCCGCTCGGGCCGCCGTCCTTGTCGACGTGGTCCTGTCAGCCGCCGGCCGAGACTGTCTACAGGCCCGGATCTGGCTGGTCCGCGATGCCGACACGACGGCGATCGCGGCGGCCCCGGTTGGACCGGCGGCCCGGCCCACCGGCCGCCCGGGCCTCGGCTTCGCCTTCCCCTACGGCGACAGCATGGAGTGGGTGGGCGTGCACGGCGGGCTGTCGCAGCCCGGTCCGGCCGCGGTGTGGGCTCGACCCGGGCGCCCGCTGCTCGCCGGCTGGGCCCTGTCCGGCCTGCAGCGCGCCGCGCTCGTCGGCGACTCGGCCAGCGGCGTCTCGTCCGAGCTGGACTGGTCGCAGTGGTCGTTCCTCAACATCGACCTGGACGTGCACCTGATCCGCCCGGTCCGCGGCGAGTGGCTCCTGCTCGACGCGCTCACCCAACTAGGCCCGGCCGGCTCGGCTCTCGCTCGCTCGACCCTGTCCGACGGGCACGGGCCGGTCGGAAGCACGGCCCAGACGTTGATCCTCGAACGCCGGCGCTGACGGTCGTCGACGGGCCGA
>JAODNL010000156.1 GCA_025465405.1 Pseudonocardiales bacterium
CGCGGCGGTGTGCCTCATCGCGTTCGCGCAATGGCTCGTCGCGCCACCGGTGTTCGCCGATCTGGCCCTGCTCATTGCCTTCTACACCGTCGCCGCGACGTCCCCCCTGCGCCGTGCGCTGCTGGCCGGGGCGGTGCTCGAAACCGGCGTCGCGCTCGCCGTGGCCCGCTACCACGGCCTGCATCCTGACTTCCTGGTCGGCGTGCTCTTCCTGACCGGACTGGTCACCGCCGCCGGCGTGCTCGGCATCAACGTCCAGGTCCGCCGCGCCTACCTCGCCGAGGTCGAGCAGCGGGCCGCCCGCCTGGAGTTCGAGCGCGACCAGCAGGGCCAGCTTGCGGTCGCGTCCGAGCGCAGCCGGATCGCCCGCGAGATGCACGACGTGATCGCGCACAACCTGTCCGTCATGATCGCGCTCGCGGACGGCGCATCGTTCACCGTCAAGGCCGACCCGGCGCGTGCGTCCGCGGCGATCGCCGAGGCATCCGCCGCCGGACGCCGGGCCCTGGGCGAGATGCGGCGGGTGCTCGGCGTGCTGCGCGACGCCACCGACACCCCCGACTTCGCGCCCGCGCCCCAGGTGGCCGACATCGACCGGCTGCTGCTCACGATCCGGCGCACCGGCCTGCGGGCCACGCTCACCTGCGAGGGGCCGACCGCGGACCTGCCCGCCGACCTGCAGCTGAGCATCTACCGGCTCGTGCAGGAGTCGCTCACGAACACGATGAAGCACGCGGTCGACGCCACGATCGTGACGATCGGGATCCGCCGGGGCGCGGGTGGCACAGACGTCGTGGTCACCGACGACGGCGAGTCCGCCGGGCCGGGAACCGGCCAGATGGGTCACGGCATCATCGGCATGCGCGAGCGCGCGGCCGCCTACGCCGGACGCGTCGACGTCGGACCCACCGGACGCGGATGGCGCGTCCACGCGTCGTTCCCGGAAGCGGCCTCCGAGCAGCTCGACGTGGCTGCCGTTACGGCGCCGGGGCAGTCGCGCCGAACCGACGAGCATCAGGACGCGCCGGCCGCGCGAGTTCCAGGATGATTCGCGTGCTGCTCGCCGACGATCAGCCCCTCCTCCGGGTCGGTTTCCGGATGGTGCTCGAAGCCCACGACGGCATGGAGATCGTGGGCGAGGCCGCGAACGGCCGGCAGGCCGTGGATGCCGTGGCGCAGCTCAAGCCCGACGTCGTGGTGATGGACGTTCGCATGCCCGAGATGGACGGCGTCGAGGCCACCGCGGCGATCACGGCAGCCCATCCGGATGTGCACGTCCTGATCCTGACGACGTTCGATCTGGACGAGTACGCCTTCGCGGGCCTGCGGGCCGGCGCGAGCGGGTTCCTGCTCAAGGACGTCCCGCCCAGCGAGCTGGTCGCCGCGATCCGGACCGTCGCGAGTGGTGATGCCGTGGTCGCGCCGAGAGTGACCCGCCGGCTGCTGGAGACCTTCGCGGATCGGCTGCCGGTCAGCGACGGCGAACCGGATCCGGACACCCGCCTCAGCGTCCTGACCGACCGGGAGCGTGACGTGCTCAGCGAGATCGCACTCGGGCGAACCAACCTCGAGATAGCCGCGGCCCTGCACCTGTCGGAGGCAACCGTCAAGACCCACGTGAGCCGCGTCCTGGCGAAGCTCGGGGTCCGCGATCGCGTGCAAGCCGTGATCTTCGCGTACGAATCCCGGCTGGTGCATCCGTCATGACAGGGGAGGTCGCGCGCTGTCAGCTCTCCGGTTGATGACTTACAACATCAGATCGCTGCGTGACGACGCCGCGGCGGTCGTGCGCGTCATCCGGTCGGCCGAACCGGATGTTGTCTGCGTGCAGGAGGCGCCGCGGTTCCTCTTCTGGCGTGCCAAGTGCAGATGGCTGGCGGCAAAGACCCAGCTGCGGATCGCGGGCGGCGGGCGCTCGGCTGCCGCGAACCTGTTGCTGACCGGTCCGGACATCCAGGTCGAGGCCGAGCGCAGCGTCTTGTTCAGCAAGGATCCACGGCTGCATCAGCGGGGGGTCGCGATGGCCCGCCTACGTGTCCACGGTGCTGCGGTCGTCGTCGCCGGGACGCACCTCGACGGCTATCCCGAGCCGCGGCTTCGGCACGTGCGCGAGCTGTTCGAGGCCTTGGACGAGTTCACGCCGCCCGGCGTCCCGACCGTTCTCGCCGGAGATTTCAATGATGACCCCGGTACACCGGTCTGGGACGCGTTGCTCGCGCGCGGAACGGACGCGTTCGCCGCGGCGGGGGAAGGCGACGGTTTCACGCTCAACGTCACGCATCCGACCCGCCGCCTCGACGCGATCTTCGCCGGCCCCGGCGTGCGGGTTCGGGCCGCACGGTGGATCGACAGCCCGGACGTCCGCATCGCCAGCGATCACCGCCCGGTGATCGCCGATCTAGAACTTCGCGAGGCGTCGGACGCATGAGCAGCGAATGAGCCTGGCGGTGAGGTCGAGACTGCTGTCGGTGCGGGCGGAGATGCTGTCGCCGGCCGCGCTGCCGGTGGCCGTCGCGGTGGTCTTCGGACTGGCCTACCTTCGCTGGGCGCCGACGTCGCCGGATCTGGCGGCCCAGGTGGCTCGGGCCGCGCTGGTGCGCCGCGCCGGCAATATCTCCTGGTGGACCAGGTGGTTCGGCGGCATCTCGCTGCCGTCCTACAGCGTGCTGGTACCCGCCTGGATGGCGGTGCTCGGCGTCCGCCTGACCGCCGCGCTCGCGACGGTCGTCGGGGCGGCCGCGGGCATCATCCTGACTCGGGACTCCGTCCGTCCGCGGGCTGGTGCGGTCGCATTCGCCGTCGCCGGATTCGCCGACGTACTGGCCGGCCGGGTTACGTTCGCGGTCGGCTTCGCCATCGGCGCGTGGGCGCTCGTGGCGCTGCGCTCGAGGCGTGCCGTGCTCGCAGTGGCCGCCGCGGCCCTGGCGTTCCTGGCCAGTCCGCTGGCCGGGCTGTTCCTCGGCCTGATCGTGGTCGCGGTCGCCGTGACCGACCCGACCCGCCGCCGGGCCGC
>JAODNL010000171.1 GCA_025465405.1 Pseudonocardiales bacterium
AGGTCTTCGCCATGCAGGCCGGCCGCGAGATCCGCGTCATGGTCAAGCCGGAGCAGGTCGACGACATCCAGGCCCAGGTGATCGCCCGCGACATCGCCAAGCAGATCGAGGACGAGCTCACCTACCCCGGTCAGATCCGAGTCACGGTGGTGCGTGAGTCGCGCTCCACGGAGATCGCCCACTAGGCGCGGGTCAGCCGCGCCACTCCGAGCGCAGCAGCCCCATGGCCACCTCGTCCTCGTAGCGGCCACGCACCCAGCAGTGCTCCCGGTGGCGGCCCTCTTCGACGAAGCCGACCTTGCCGTAGGACGCGATGGCCGCGCGATTCGAGGCGAGCACCCAGAGGTAGAGCCGGCGCAGGTTGCGGCGCCCGAATCCGAACTCGACGGCCTGTCGCAGCCCCTCGGTGCCATAGCCGCGCCCGCGTTCGTCGGGTAGCAGGGCGATGCCGACCTCGGCGTGGCGCGCCAGCCGGTCCTCGTGGAACAGCGTGCAGCGCCCGACCGCTCGTCCGTCGACGCTGATGATGAAGTCGGCATCGCCGTCGAGCTCGCCGCGCGCTCGGCGCGCGCGGTAGGCAGCGAGGCTGAGCGGCGCGGGTGAGGCCGGCGAGCGCTCCTCCCAGGTATCGAGGTCGGCGGCGATCCGGTAGAGCAGGTCCTCGTCGTCGTCGCTCACCGCACGCAACGTCACAATCGGCTCCTCGAGCATGCGAGGAGCCTAAATGGCACGCACGAGTCGGGCGATTTCGCGCACGCCCGTATCCTCGAGTCGCTATGGGCCGCACTTACGACATCCGCACCTACGGGTGCCAGATGAACGTCCACGACTCTGAACGGCTCGCCGGCCTGCTCGAGGAGGCCGGCTACGTTCGGGCGCCGGCGGGTAGCGGTGACGATGTCGACCTCGTCGTGTTCAACACCTGCGCCGTCCGCGAGAACGCCGACAACCGGCTGTACGGCAACCTCGGTCACCTGCTTCCTGCGAAACAGCGCCGGGCGGGTATGCAGATCGCGGTCGGCGGCTGCCTCGCCCAGAAGGACCGGCACCGCATCCTCGAGCGGGCGCCCTGGGTGGACGCCGTGTTCGGCACCCACAATCTCGCCGTGCTGCCGGCACTCCTCGAGCGGGCCCGGCACAATGGCGAGGCGCAGGTCGAGATTGCCGAGGCATTGCAGAACTTTCCGTCCGACCTGCCCAGCCGGCGCGAATCCCCCTACAGCGCCTGGGTATCGGTATCTGTCGGTTGCGACAACACGTGCACGTTCTGCATCGTGCCGACCCTGCGCGGCACGGAAACCGACCGTAGGCCCGGCGACGTGCTTGCGGAGATCCGCGCTCTCGTCGACGCGGGTGTCGTCGAGGTGACGCTGCTCGGGCAGAACGTGAATTCCTACGGGCGGTCATTCGGTGATCGGTTTGCCTTCGGCAAACTGCTACGCGCATGCGGTGAGATCAACGGGTTGGAGCGGGTGCGGTTCACCAGCCCGCATCCGCGCGACTTCACCGACGACGTCATCGCCGCGATGGCCGAGACGCCGAACGTGATGCCGCAACTTCACATGCCGTTGCAGTCGGGTTCCGACGCGATGCTTCGAGCGATGCGCCGGTCGTACCGGCAGGAGCGCTATCTCGGCATCGTCGACGCCGTCCGCGCGGTCATGCCCGAAGCCGCGATCACCACTGACATCATCGTCGGCTTTCCCGGCGAGACGGAGGACGACTTCGCGCAAACGCTGCAGGTCGTGCGCGCGGCCCGCTTCGCCGGCGCGTACACCTTCCAGTACTCAAAACGGCCCGGCACGCCCGCCGCGACGATGGCCGACCAGGTACCGAAGGCAATCGTGCAGCAACGGTATGAGCGCCTGATCGCGCTACAGGACGAGATCTCGTGGGACGGGGCGAAGGCGCTCGTCGGTCACGAGGTCGAGGTGCTGGTGAGCACGGGCGAGGGGCGCAAGGACCAGGCGACCGGTCGGGTGTCGGGCCGGGCCCGCGACGGGCGACTGGTGCATGTGGCTACCGGCGGTGCGAACGTGGCCTCAGGTGACGTCGTCACGTCGAGCATCACCTACGGCGCGCCGCACCACCTGGTGGCCGATGCCGGCATCACGTCGCATCGGCGCTGGCGTGGCGCGGACGCTGGCACTCACCCGGCGAGTAAGCCGCTGCTCACGATCGGCCCCCGTCCGGCCTGAGTCGGCCGAACCCCGTGTGACCCCGTCGATCAAGACGCCTGAATGGTCGCCAGGACAGCCATCGGGACGTCTTGATCGACGAAATCGGGGCCGGGACGAATCACGTGGGAATGAGCGAGCGGCGCTGCTCGACCTCCGCCTCGGCCTTGGCGATCCGTCCGGCGTCACCGGACTTCCGGGCTCGCTCCAGCTTTGCCTCGGCCTCGGCCAGCCGCTCGCGCAAGGCGGTCAGGAACGGGTTGGACTCCGTGCTGGACTGCCGCCATTCGGCATCGACGGCATCGCGCACCCGCTGCTCGGCCGCCCGCATCTGGTCGTCGACACGGCGCATCACGTCACGCGGCACGTGACCGATCTCGTCGAACCTCGCCTGCAGGTCGCGCAGCACAGCTTGCGCCGCTTTCGGGTCGGATAGGTCCAGCGCCGCCGCCTGCGCGATGATCGCTTCCTTGCGCTTCTGGTTCTCGACCTGCTCCGCGTCGCGTTCGGCGAAGACACCGGAACGGCGCGCGAAGAAGGCGTCCTGAGCCGCGCGGAAGCGGGCCCACAGCGCGTCCTCCACATCGCGGGCCGCCCGCGGTGTCGCCTTCCACTCGGTCATCAGGTCCCGCATGGCCGCCGCCGTCGCCTTCCAGTCCGACGACTCGGACAGCTCCTCCGCCTGCACGACGAGCTTCTCCTTGGCCGCCTTGGCCGTGCCCCGTTCGGCGTCGAGCTGCGCGAAGTGCTGGCCACGCCGGCGGCCGAACGCGTCGCGGGCCGCGGCGAATCGCTTCCACAGGGTGTCGTCGGTCTTGCGATCGATGCCCTTGATCTGCTTCCACTCCTCGACGATCGCGCGCAGTCGATCGCCCGAGGCCTTCCACGACGTGCCGGAATCGGCGATTCGCTCCGCCTCGACGACCAGCGCCTCCTTGGCGGCGATCGCGTCGGCGCGGGCCTTCTCCCGGGCGGCCGCGTTGGCGCCCGCCTTCTCCTCGACGGCGGCCAGCAGTGCGTCCAGCCGGGCGGCCAGCGCGGCGAGGTCGCCGATCGCCGCGACGGTCGGCAGCCGCTGCTCCATCTCGGCGACGTGCGCACGCGTGGAAGTAGGGTCGCCGGCGCCGGATTCGAGGCGCTTCTCCAGGAGGATGACTTCGGTCTCGAGATCCTCGTAGCGCCGCTCGTAGAACGCCAGCCCAGCCTCCGCGTCGCCCGCCTGCCAGGATCCGATCTCGCGTTCTCCGTCGGGCGTCTTGACGTAAACGGTGCCGTCGGCATCGATACGTCCCCACTCCGAACCCATGACACAGCATTAGACACGATGCGGGTACCAGGCTGCTGCCCAGCTAGCCTCAGCGCGTGATCTCCGGCGCCGCGTTCTGCCCGCAGCCTCCGGTGCTGGTGCCCGATGTCGCGGGTGGTGCGGCCGCTGAGTTGGATTCTCTGCGGGTCGCCTGCACGGCGGCGATCCGCCGGGTCGCCGGCGACGGCCGGCAACTGGTGCTGATCGGAGCGGGTGAGCGGTCTGCCACGTACTCGCCGCTCTCACGCGGATCGCTGGCCGGATACGGGGTTGCGATCGAGGTGCAGCTGGGGCTCCCGGGCTGCGGCGGCGACATTGACCTGCCGCCCTCGCTCGCGGTCGGCGCGTGGCTGGCTCGTGCGGCGCTCGGGGCGCGCAGCGGTGCGCGGGGGATTTCGGTCGGCCCGGACTTCGCGGGCAGCCGGGCCGCCGTCGAGTTGCTGACCCTCGCCGAGACGCAGGACGTCGCGCTGCTGGTGATGGGCGACGGCAGCGCGCGCCGCGGCACGGGTGCACCGGGCTACCTCGACGAGAACGCTGTCGCGTTCGACGATGCGGTCGTGAGGGCGTTGCGCAGCGGCGACGCGGCAGCGCTCGAGGCGCTCGATCCAGTCCTCGGCGCCGGCCTGCTCGCGGCTGGGGTCCCGGCCTGGCGGGCCGCTGGACGGATCCTCGACGGCCGTGGCTATGACGCCGATCTGCTCTATTACGACGACCCCTATGGCGTCGGCTATGTGGTCGCCGCCTGGACCGCGGGTGACTGAGCGACCCGTCGTTGCCGTGGTCGGGCCGACGGCCACCGGCAAGTCCGAACTCGGCGTGGCGCTGGCACAGCGCATCGGCGGCGAGATCATCAACGCCGACTCGATGCAGCTCTATCGCGGCATGGACGTCGGCACCGCGAAGCTGCC
Organism: Pseudonocardiales bacterium; assembly: GCA_025465405.1. GTDB lineage: Bacteria > Actinomycetota > Actinomycetes > Mycobacteriales > Jatrophihabitantaceae > RYN-117. The sequence goes on from JAODNL010000171.1 coordinate 4,395, forward strand.
GCCGGACGAGCGCGGCGCAATCGTGCACCACCTGCTCGACGTCTGGCCGATCGGCAAGTCCGCGGCGGTGGCCGAATATCAGGTGATGGCGCGCGAGCGGATAGGCGACATCCAGGCACGGGGGCGGGTCCCGATCCTGGTCGGTGGCTCTGGGCTGTACCTGCGAGGCGCCCTGGACCGTCTCGAGTTCCCTGGGGAGTCACCGGAGATCCGGGCCCGGCTCTACGGAGAGCTGGCCGCGGCCGGCCCAGGCCCGTTGCACACCCGGCTGGCCGCCCTCGACCCGGCGGCCGCTTCCGCGATCCTGCCCAGCAACGGCCGTCGCATCGTGCGCGCATTAGAAGTCATCGAGCTGACCGGACGGCCGTTCACCGCGACCATGCCCGGCTTCGATTCCGTCTACGCCTGCACGCAGATCGGGCTCGGTCGCGCCGACCTCGACGACCGGGTGGAGCGGCGCGTGCACCGGATGATGGCGGCCGGCCTCCTCGACGAGGTTCGTGGCTTACTGCCTGCGGGGCTGAGGCACAGCCCGACCGCGGGAAAGGCGCTCGGGTACGCCCAGCTCCTGGACTGCCTGGACGACTCGGGTGAGGTCCGGGGCGATCTGACGCAGGCGGTCGAGCAGACCATCCGGGCGACCCGCCGGTTCGTGCGCCGGCAGCGATCGTGGTTCGGGCGCGACCCACGCATCCACTGGCTCGACGCCGCGGTGCCCGATCTCGTCGACCGCGCCGCGCGCCTGCTTCCGCCTACCCTGTGAG
>JAODNL010000177.1 GCA_025465405.1 Pseudonocardiales bacterium
CCAAATCGACAGTCAAGCGGTGGATGAGCCGCATGCTGTCGATGAGCCGCATGCTGTCGATGAGCCGCATGCCGTGGAGGAGCCGCGTCGGAACGGTAACCGCGGGACCGGGCCTGAGGACCGCTCCCGGGGGGACCTGTCCGGGCCGATTGGAGTCTGCCCGCACGCACGCACCGGCGGGCTGCGCGTGGACGCGGGCAGACTCCAATCGATCGGCACACACCAGGTATCCGGGGCCCCCTAACGGGCGGCGGCTGTACAGCCGTGCAGCGACACAGCCGTGCAGCGACACAGCCATGCAGCGACCTCCGCCTTTACAGCATCGAAATGCACCCGGCATACGCTGCGGACATGCGGCTGAGTGAGCATGAGCGGGAACGGCTGATGATCACCGTCGCCGCCGACGTCGCCGAGCGGCGGCGTGCGCGCGGGCTGAAACTGAACTATCCGGAGGCGGTGGCGATCCTGACGTCGTTTGTGCTGGAGGGCGCGCGCGACGGGCGCACGGTGGCCGATCTGATGTCGGCCGGTCGCGATGTGCTCGGGCGAGAGGACGTCATGTCCGGCGTGCCCGAGATGCTCGACGAGGTGCAGGTCGAGGCGACGTTTCCCGACGGTACGAAGCTGGTGACCCTGCACGGCCCCATCCGATGACGGCACCGATGACACCGCCGATGACGGCACCGATCAGTGGGCCCGTGACACCCGGCGAGGTCCTGACCACCGACGGCACGATCACGCTGTCACCCGGCCGCCCGCGCGTGGAACTGACTGTGGAGAACACCGGCGACCGGCCGATCCAGGTGGGCTCGCACTACCACTTCGCGGCCACGAATCCCGCACTTGCTTTCGATCGGGGCGCCGCCCGCGGTTACCGCCTGGATATCCCGGCCGGGACCTCGGTGCGCTTCGAACCGGGCGTGTCGATGCACGTCACCCTGGTCGCGCTGGCCGGACGCCGCGTCGTTGCGGGTCTGCGGCCGGAGTCAGCAGGCCCGGTAGATGGCTGAAATATCCCGCGGTCGGTACGCCGCGTTGTACGGCCCGACCGTCGGCGACCGGATCCGGCTCGCCGACACCGACCTGCTGATCGAGATCACCGAGGACCGCTGCGGCGGACCTGGACCGCTGGCCGGCGACGAGGCACTGTTCGGCGGCGGCAAGGTGATCCGGGAATCGATGGGCCAGGCCGTCGCCACCCGGGCGGAGGGGACGCCGGACCTCGTGATCACCGGTGTCGTCGTGCTCGACCACTGGGGCGTGATCAAAGCCGACGTCGGGATCCGCGACGGGCGGATCGTCGCGCTCGGCAAGGCCGGCAACCCCGACACGATGGACGGCGTCACGCCCGAGCTCGTCATCGGCCCGTCGACAGAAGTGCTTGCCGGCAACGGCCTCATCGTGACCGCCGGCGCCGTGGACAGCCACGTGCATCTGATCGCACCGCAGCAGATTCCGGTAGCGCTCGCGGCCGGCGTCACCACCTTGATCGGCGGGGGCACCGGTCCGGCCGAGGGCACCAAGGCGACGACCGTGACGCCCGGCGCGTTCTGGCTGGACATGATGCTCGCGGCCACGACCGAATGGCCGGTCAACATCGCCTTGCTGGGCAAGGGCAACACGGTCAACGGCGACGCGCTGTGGGAGCAGCTGCGCGCCGGTGCCGCCGGCTTCAAGCTGCACGAGGACTGGGGGACGACTCCCGCCGCGATCGACGCGTGCCTCACCGTTGCGCAGGCCGCCGGCGTACAGGTCGCGATACACACGGACACGCTCAACGAGGCCGGCTATCTCGAGTCGACGCTGGCTGCGATCGCCGGTCGGTCGATCCACACATATCACACCGAGGGCGCCGGTGGCGGGCACGCCCCGGACATCATCCGGGTGGCCGCGCACCCGAACGTGCTGCCGTCCTCGACCAACCCGACCCGGCCGTACACGCGAAACACGCTCGACGAGCACCTCGACATGCTCATGGTGTGCCACCACCTCAACCCGTCGATCCCGGAGGATCTCGCGTTCGCCGAGTCGCGGATCCGGCCGTCGACGATGGCGGCCGAGGGCGTGCTGCACGACATGGGCGCGATCTCGATGATCGGCTCCGACTCGCAGGCGATGGGGCGCATCGGCGAGACGATCATCCGGACGTGGCAGACCGCGCACGTCATGAAGAAACGCCGGGGCACCCTTCCTGGCGACACGTCCGGCAGCGCGTCCGCCGACAACCTGCGCGCACGACGCTACGTCGCGAAATACACGATCGCGCCAGCGGTCACGCACGGCCTGGACGGCGAGATCGGCTCGGTACAGCCGGGCAAGCTCGCCGATCTGGTGCTGTGGGAGCCGGCGTTCTTCGGGGTGCGCCCGCACGTCGTCCTCAAGTCCGGAGTGATCGCTTGGGCAAACATGGGTGACGCGAACGCCTCGATCCCGACGCCGCAGCCGCAACTGCCGCGGCCGATGTTCGGGGCTTTCGGTGCGATGCCTGCGCGCCTCGGCGTGCACTTCGTCTCGCCGTCGGCGCTCGAGGCCGGTTTCGCCGAGCGATGGCACAGTGATCGGCCGCTCGTCGCCACGCGCGACGTGTCCCGGCTGAGGAAGGCGGACCTCCCGGAGAACACCGCGCTGCCGACGATCGACGTCGACAGCGAGACGTTCGCGGTGCGTATCGACGGCGAGCTGATCGAACCCGAGCCCGCTGTCGAACTGCCGATGACGCAGCGATACTTCCTGTTTTGATGAGCATCTGATGAGCATCTGATGGACGCGGTCTGATGGACGCGGTCTGATGGACGCGCTGCTGTTGCTGCTGCTCGACACTCGCGCGCCGGCCGGGGCACACAACCACTCCGGCGGGATGGAGGCCGCGGTGACCGCCAGGACAGTCACCGGACTTGCCGACGTCGAGCGGTTCTGCCGCACCCGGCTGCGGACGTCTGGCCGGGTCGGTGCCGCGTTCGCCGCGGCCGCCTACGCCGCCTGGGAGCGCCGTGCCGACGCGGCGGACTGGTGCCGGTTGGACGACGAGCTCAGCGCACGCACGCCGTCAGAGGCGACGCGAGCGGCGTCGCGGCAGCTGGGTAGCGGCCTCCGGCGGCTGCTGCGGTCGATGCTGCCCGCCGCCGACCTGGTGACGCCGTGGTCCCGGTGCGCACCGCCGGCGCCGCACCACGCTCTCGTGCTGGGCGCCGGTGTGGCGCTGGCCGGCGGCTCGTCGGAGGTCGCGGCACGGGCCGCGGCGCTGGCCAGTTGCACCGCACCGGCGAGCGCCGCCGTGCGGCTGCTCGGGCTGGATCCCTTCGCCGTGCAGGGCATGCTGGCGCGCCTGGCCGCCGAGGTCGACGATTGTGCCGCGCCGGCTCGGACCTGGTCGGTCAGCGAGCCGCGATCGTTGCCGGCCGACGGCGCACCCGCGCTCGACCTGCTCGCCGACGTCCATCTGACCGCGGAGGTGCGTCTCTTTGCGTCCTGACTGGCTGCGGCCACCCGCCCATAACGACGACCTCCACCGGCACGAGCCCCCGGGCGGCGGCCCGTTGCATGCCCGCGTGCCGCGCATCGGCATCGGCGGCCCGGTGGGCAGTGGCAAGACCGCGCTGGTCGCGGCGCTGTGCCGCGTGCTGTCCGGTGAGATGACGATCGGCGTCGTCACCAATGACATCTATACGACAGAGGACGCCGATTTTCTGAAGCGGGCCGGCGTGCTGCCCGACGAGCGCATCCGCGCGGTGCAGACGGGCGCCTGCCCGCACACCGCGATCCGTGACGACATCAGCGCGAACCTCGACGCCGTCGAGCAGCTCGAGGCCGACCATCCGGATCTCGACCTCGTACTCGTCGAAAGCGGCGGTGACAACCTCACCGCCACGTTCTCGTACGGGCTCATCCACCGGCAGATCTTCGTCGTCGACGTCGCCGGCGGCGACAAGGTGCCGCGCAAGGGTGGTCCCGGCGTCACCCGCTCTGACCTACTCGTGATCAACAAGACCGACCTCGCGCCGCTGGTCGGTGCCGACCTGTCGGTGATGGCTCGTGACGCGGCCGCCGTCCGTGACGGACGGCCCACCCTGTTCACGTCGCTCGCCCAGGACCCGGGAGCCGGCGAGGTCGCCGGCTGGGTGCGTGCCGTGTGCGCGCAGTTCGTCACCGCGTGATCGCGTGATCGCGTGATCGCGCGTACGTCGGCGGTCGTCGGCTCGGGAGGCACCCTCGAGGCGCTGCGCTGCGAGCCGCCGCTGACCGTGCGTCGGGTGCACGATGACGACCCGGACGTCTGCGCCCTGTGCCTGGTCGGCACCGCGGCGGGGCCGCTTGCGGGCGACGATCTGAGTTTTAGCCTCCAGGTCACGCCCGGCGCCCGCGCGACGCTGCGCGCGAGTGGCGCGAGCCTCGTCCAGGGCCGGGCCGGCATCGGCGAACCGGCAGCACTGCGCATGTGCGCCGACGTCGGCCCAGGCGCCGAGCTGTCGGCCGAGCCGGGCGCCCTGATCGTCTGCGCGGGCGGCCGCGTGGACGTCTCGGTGCGGATCGCGCTCGCCGAGGATGCGGCCGTCGACTGGCGCGAGCTGGTGGTGCTCGGACGGACGGGAGAGGCGCCCGGCGCGGCAGTCCTGCGTTGGGACGTCACGCGGGCCGGGCACCCGGTGCTCAGGCAGAACGTCGACCTGTCCGACACGGGTGCGCACAACCAGCCGGGCAGCCCGGACCATGGCACCCCCGACCATGGCACGGCCGGCGATGGCACGGCCGGCGATGGCATTCTCGGCGATGGCATTCTCGGCGGCCATCGGGTGCTCGCGTCGGCGCTGCTCGCCGGGCCGCACCTGGTGGCCCGCACGGCCGTCGCCTCGCCTACCGCGGTGGCACAGCGGCTCGACGACCGCACCGTGCTGGTCACGGTGCTCGCCGACGACGCGGCTGACGCGAGGCGTGACCTCGGCCGGCTCTGCGACCGGGTGCTTGGCCGTCAACTCCAGGCGAGTCCGGCGTCCGGAGCGTCGTCGGCCAGCACGGACCCTTCGATCAGGCCGTAGGGCCGATCGGCCGCGTAATAGACCTCGTCGTCGTTGGGCAGCCCGAACGGCGCGAGGTCGACGAGGAAGTGGTGCTTGTTGGGCAGCGCGAGGCGCACCTCGCAGATGGCCGGCACGGCGGCGATGATCTGCTCGCCCATGGCGTAGAGCGTCTGTTGCAGGGCATAGCTGTAGGTCTGGCTGAACGCGGCAAGCAATGCGTCGTGCGCGGCGGCGAACGCCGCCGCCCACGCGACCTCGGTACCGCGGTAGCGCCAGGTCGCGTTGACCTCCGTGGCCAGCATGCGGTCCTTCGTCTCGGCAAGTGTCGTGTAGGCATCGCGCGGGAAGCCCCAGAACTCCGAGTCCGTGGTGTTCAGCAGCACCAGGCCCCCGATGCCGGACACCACGCTCGTGCCGAGCTGATCGTCGTGGACGACGGTGGTCGTCCGCGTCTTGCCGCCGTCGCGGGCGAAGGAATGCCGACGGCCGCCGACGCGCGTCCATCCGTACTCCTCGATCGAAAGGCGGGCCCGGGTGATCGGCTCCTGGCTGTCGACGAAATGCCGGGCGAGCTCCAGCGCGAACACCTCCGGCTCGACCGCCCCGAGTCGCTTCGCGAAGGCGTACACCGCGTTCTTCTGGCTGTCGGTCGGCAGCACGTGCGCGTTGTCGCCGGTCAGGTGGGTCGCCGCAAGATCTCCGGACAGGCTGGTGGAGACGTTCCAGTCCCGGATCACGTCACCGCCGTCCGGGGCGGCGCCGCGGGCCACACGCACGACGCGCACCTCGGCCTTGCCGTAGCGGTTGGGTCCGAGCTGAACCATGATCAACTCCCCGTGATGTGCTCGGGCCGCACCGGCACTCTCGTCAGCGGACGCCCGGTCGCGGCGCGCAGGGCCGAGACCACCGCCGGAGTCGAGGAGATGGTGGGCGGCTCGCCGACCCCCCGCAGCCCGTAGGGCGCATTCGGGTCGCCGAGTTCGAGGACCTCGACCGTCATCGGGGGGGTGTCGAGAATGGTCGGGATCAGGTAGTCGGTGAAGGACGGATTGCGGATCTTGCCGTCCTGGACCTGGATCTCCTCCATCAACGCCAGGCCGATGCCCTGCGTCGTCCCACCCTGGATCTGCCCGACGACCGACAGCGGGTTGAGCGCCTTGCCAACGTCCTGGGCGGTGGTTACTTCGACGAGGCGCACGAGCCCGAGCTCGACGTCGACATCGGCGACCACCCGATGCGCCGCGAAGGCGAACTGCAGGTGCGCGTCGCCCTGCCCGATGTCGCCAGACGCGTCGTCCTCGCGGCTCAACGCAACGGTGGGCCGGTGATGGAACTCGCGGGTCTCCTCGATCACGTCCGCGCCGAGGATGTCGGCCAACGACGCATCCGGCGGCAGGCCGCGCGAGGCGGCCAGCACCGACACCTGCGTTCGCACGGCCATGCACGCGGCGCGCACGGCTCCCCCCGTGCAGTAGGTCTGGCGCGACGCCGACGTCGAACCGGCGCTACCGACAGTGGTGTCGGCCGGATGGTTGATCACCTGGTCGACGCCGAGCTCGGTGCGCGCGATCTGCGCCATTACGGTGACCAGCCCCTGCCCAACCTCCGCGGCGGCGGTGTGCACGGTCGCTACAGCCTCCCCACCGATGACCTCGAGCCGGACGCGCGCCGTCGAGAAGTCGTCGAAACCCTCGGAGTAGCCGACGTTCTTCACGCCGACGGCGTAGCCGATGCCGCGACGTACCCCCTCGCCGTGCGTCGTGTTCGAGACGCCGCCGGGCAGCGTTCGAAGATCGAAATCGGGGTCGGGCGAACGCTCCGGCGGCATCGGTGCGGCCTGCACTCGACGCAGTAACTCGGCGACCGGCGCGGCGCTGTCGATCGCCTGGCCGGTGGGCAGTCGCGAACCTTCGCGCATGGCGTTGCGGATGCGCAGGTCGACCGGGTCGACACCGAGCGCGGCAGCGAGCCGGTCCATCTGCGATTCGTGCCCGAAGCACACCTGCACGGCACCGAACCCCCGCATCGCCCCGCATGGTGGGTTGTTCGTGTAGAGGACGTAGGCGTCGATCAGCACGTTGTCGCACTCGTACGGCCCGACCGCGAAGCTCGCCGCGTTGCTCGCCACTGCGGGCGAGCTGGACGCGTATGCCCCGCCGTCCAAGACGATCTCAGCCTTGACATAGACCAGCTTGCCGTCTCGGTTCGCGCCGTGTTCGAAATGCATCGTCGCCGGGTGCCGGTGCACGTGTCCGTAGAACG
>JAODNL010000181.1 GCA_025465405.1 Pseudonocardiales bacterium
CGGCGTCGACACGGCGAGCCTCGACGCGATCGACAAGGAAGTTGCTGAGGAGGTCGAACTCGCCACGGAGGAAGCGATCGCCGGTGATTTGCCCGCTCCCGCCAGCGCGTTCACCGAACTCTGGGCCGATGGGGGATCGTCGTGGCGGAACTGACGTACCGGGACGCTATCGCCCGAGGAATCGCGCAGGAGATGGCGCGCGACGACCGCGTCGTGCTGATCGGCGAGGACGTTGCCGGATCCGGCGGTGTGTTCAAGACGACCGTCGGCCTGCTCGACCAGTTCGGCCCGAAGCGAGTGATCGACACGCCGATATCGGAACAGGCGATTCTCGGCGCTGTCATGGGCGCGGCCATGACCGGGTTGCGGCCCGTCGCCGAGATCATGTTCTCCGACTTCTTCGCCGTCTGCTGGGACCTGGTCGTCAACCAGATGGCGAAGACCCGGTACATGACCAACGGCCAGGTTGCCCTGCCCCTCGTCGTGAAGAGTGGCAACGGGGGCGGCCTGCGCTTCGGCGCGCAACACTCGCAAGCCATCGAGAACTGGGCCATGGCCGTGCCTGGCCTGAAAGTCGTCACGCCGTCCACGCCGGAGGACGTCATCGGCCTGATGGCGGCGGCGGTACGCGATGACGACCCCGTGCTGTTCTTCGAGGCGAAAGGCCTGTATCCCACCAAGGGGGAGGTGCCCGCCGGCGAGATCGTCGACACGCTGGGAACGGCGAAGGTGCGGCGCGCGGGTACCGACGCCACCGTGCTGGCGCTCGGGCTGATGGTGCCACGAGCCATGCAGGCGGCCGACCACCTTGCCGGCCAGGGGATCTCCGTCGAGGTCATCGACGTCCGGTCGCTGGTGCCGCTGGACACTGCGACGATCCTCGGCTCTGTCGCAAAGACCGGGCGCTTGTTCACGGTCGAGGAAAATCCACGGTTGCTCGGGTGGGGTGCGGAGATCGTCTCCATTGTCGCCGAGGAATCCTTTTGGGATCTCGACGCGCCGATCGAGCGGATCACTACTCCGCACATCCCGTTGCCGTCGGCTGATTCGTTGGAGGACTTGGTCCTGCCCTCCGCTGACTCGATCGCGCAGACCGTGGAGAAGGCACTGCAGGCATGAGAGAGCGGCAACGAGCGAATCATGGGGGCAGTGCGCCTGGAGCCTCCTGCCGTCGCTCGCAGGGAAGCGAGGACGAGGCATGAGTGCGGCGACGATCCAGCGGCGTCGGCATGTGCACAGTCCCCGGATGCGCAAGCTCGCTCGTGACGCGGGCGTGGATCTGGATGCCGTCCGCGGCAGCGGGCCAAGCGGTCGCGTAGTCCGCGAGGACATCCTGCGGGCGGCGAGCACACAGGATGCCGCGGCCGGGCCGGACCATGTCGCGCCGCCGGCCGCCGTGGCAGCCGGTGCGTTCGGCGTCGTCGTCGGGGAGGTCGACGTCACCCACCTCCGCGCTCTCGCCTCCCGGGCCGGGCTGATCGCCGTCATCGCCGCCGAGACGATGCGCGCCCTGCGCCGGCAGGGAGCCGCGACGACTGATGTCGGCGAATCGCTCGACGTGGACGGCATTCTCGTCGAGCACGCCGCCGATCTCACCGTGCCGGCGATGCTCCGCCGGATCGCCGAAGGCGGCCGCGCCACGAGTTCGCCCGACGACGCGCCGCGTGTCGCGATCAAGAGCCGGGCGGGAGACGGCCTGTTGCTGCACCTGCATCCGCTCGACGCGGATCGCTTGCTGACAGTCGGCGTGGGTGCGGTCGTGGAGCGGCCGGTGGTGGCTTGCCTGCCCGATCGTGAACACGTGATCGCCGTTGCGGCGCTTGCGAATGTGTCCGTGACCTACGACCCGGCACGTATCTCGGCCGCCGTGGCCGAAACGGTGCTCGGCCAGGTCATCGCGGGCGTACGCGAGCCGGCCGCCGCACGCGGACTTGCTGACTGAAAAGGAGCTGCATGGAACTGAGCGAGCGTCTCGGGCACCTCTCGTACTCGACGCTGGTGCACCCCGGTGACACCTGGGCCGAGATGCGAGCCAGCCTGCAGACTTACCTGCCTCTGGTGAAGCAGCGGGTCTCGCCGGACGCGCCCTTCGGAGTATCGCTGCGGCTGTCCGGCAGCTCCGCCGAGACACTCACCAGCGACGCCGACGAGCGGTCTTGGCTCACCAAGTTCCTGTCCGACGAGGGCCTTTACGTATACACGGTGAATGCCTTCCCACAGGGCGCGTTCAAGGGCCGTCGGGTCATGGAGGACGTATACGAACCGGACTGGACCACCGACCAGCGGGTGCGCTATACCATCCAGGTTGCCGACATCCTCGCCGAGATCTGCACAGACGGAGTCGAGCCCAGCATCCAGACGATGCCGTTGGCATTCCTGCCCAAAGTCACGGACACGAAGTACGTGCAGCGATTCACGACGAACGTCCTGCGGGTGTGTGCCCATCTCGTGGGCCTCGAGCGGCGCACCGGCCGTCGCGTCAAGCTCGCGCTCGAACCTGAACCGTTCTGCTACCTGCACACGATCCAGGGAACGGTCGAGTACTTCACCAGTCAGCTCTACTCCGGCGACGCGGCGCGGCTGCTCTCGCGGCTGGCGGGGATCCCGTTGTCAGAGGCTCACGGGGCCCTTCGCAGGCACCTCGGCATCGTTTTCGACATCTGCCATCAGGCGGTGGAGTTCGACGACATCCCCTCCTCGCTGGCTCTTCTCGCCGACGCCGGCGTGCCGGTGTTCAAGCTCCAGGAAGCGGCCGCACTCTGGGTGCCCTCGGTGTCGGAGTCGGTCGTTGCTCAGCTGGAGCGTTTCAC
>JAODNL010000188.1 GCA_025465405.1 Pseudonocardiales bacterium
GGATGACCTGCCGCCGAGGCGACCCGCCGAACCCGGAGCGGGAACGGCTCCGACCTCTGGACCGGTCACCCGCTGACGTAGGCGGGCACCGCGAGGACACGGCAGTTCACGTGGTCCGATGGTGGCAGCGAGAAGTTCGGCCACGTCGATCAGCGCCGCGGCCTTCGCCACGGCAAGTTGCGTGATGGGCGCGTCGGCCTGCACGTCATAGAAGGTGTAGGCGATACCGCGTGTGGACGCCTTCTCGATTACCAGGTCCAGAGCCGCCCGCGCCAAGCCGAGGTGAGGGCCAGCCAGAACGATCGTTCCGCCGGGCATGAATGGGGCCCGATACAGGACCTCGTCCTTGTATGGATTGTCATTCGCGCCGCCCAGCAGTTTGAAGACGGAGACAAAGCGGTGCGCGGGAACGAATACTCCGTCGGCCACGACGGTGTTCGAGCCGGTGCCCTTCATGCCGGTGACGAACCAGGTGTCCTCGATCGTCAGTTCGGACATCGGTACGAGGATGAGCCCCTGGTCGGTCAGTTGCCCATCGGCCCCTGGATCGGAAGGCCAAGCAGCGCCCACTGGGCGTGCAGGCAGCCCGTGCACCACTCCCACCGTCCACTGACTCTGTATCCGCCGTCGACGACCTCAGCGGTACCCGTCGGGGCGAGGACGCCCGCCACGCGGTTGTCCGGGTTCTCACCCCACACATCGTCCTGCGCCTGCTCGTTCCACACGCCCACGAACCAGTGGCACACGTTGATCAAGTTTGTTGTCCAAGCGGTGGACCCGCAGCCGCGGGCAAGGGTACTGGTGACTTCCAACTTCGTACGGAAGTCGACCTCCATGCCGCCGTATCGCTTCGGCTGCATGATCTTGAACAGTCCGGCCTTCTCGATGGCCGCGATGTTCTCCTCGGCGACACGGCGGTCGTCCTCGGTCTGCCCGGCATTCCTCTCCAGCAAGGGAACCAATTCCACCGCGCGCCGTACGAGTTCGGCGCGGCGGTCACGATCCGCCGCGGTAGGGCTCGGGCGCTCAAGAAGGATACTCGTGTGATCTCCAAGATTTCGTAGGTTCAGCACCGCACGGATCGCCGGTTGCGGCCTGAACACCTACAGCATCCGGACAGCGGTTACGGTCGTGTGCTGACCCGTATGACGATCACCGCTCCGGCGCTCGATCAGGAATCCCCCGCTCGGGGGACCTTTGATGTCCGCCGCGGGCCACGCGTCGAAGACCGCTTGCCGCGGATCCACAAACACCATCCGAGCAGGCCGGGCTCCGCTCAGGGGAGCCCGGCCTGCGCCGACGTCAGCTGTTCGGCGTCGGGTGAACGAGTTCGACGAGGCCGTGCTGGTACCCGTCGCGACCGATCGCGATGACCAGATCGTTGGGAGTGCCGATGACGCCATTGCCGAAGGCCATGCCCCACAGGCCGTCTTCGCCGATCTGCTGCCCACGCGCGTCTCGCACGGTGCCCAGGAACCGGCCGGAGTGCGGGTCGAACGCGTTGATCTGACCGCCCGACTCGTTGCCGACCAACAGCGCGCCGGCGAACTTCCCCCACGTGTCCGGCGCGACGACCATGCCCCACGGATCGTGAAGGGCGCCACCGGTCACCAGTCGGCGCTCGAGCCGACCGTGGAAGTTGAAGACGTCAATGACACCTTGGACCTTCGAGTCGACCCCGGGCGCCGGTGCATAGCTCACGTAGACATCCTTGCCGTTGACCGCGACGTTGTATGTGGTGAGGCCGGCGGGCAGGTGGCGATCCTTCAGGATGCTGTCCAGTTGCCATTTTCCGTTGTAGACGAGCACGTTCGTCGTGGCAGCATCGGCCGCGTACAGGCGCGGACCGTCGTCGGTGTGGGCGAGAGCGAGCCCGGTGAACGCCGCCCCTGACACGCTCGCGGTGGTGGCGGTTTGGGTGCCGCCACCCCACGCGGACAGCTGCCCGGACAAGCTGTCAAACAGGAACTTGCTGGCGGTGCCGTTCGGCAGGGCGAACTCGGAGGTGTCGTTGAAGACGGTCCCGGTCGGCCCCGGTTGGGTCGTGACGACCAGCGGCGTCTGCGCCGGGCCGTTGTTCGTGGTGTAAAGCGTGCTGGTCGACGTTCCGTTGTTGGAGGTCCATAGCGGAGTCGTGGGGCCGAACGAGATGCCCCACGGGTTCACCAAATGCGGGTCGGTGACCGGCGCTACGCCCGGCTGGTCGGAGATGATCGGCGTCGCGACGTACGAGCCGCCATCGACGTGCTGATTGCTCGGCGTCGCCGTAGCCGGTCCGGACGTCAAGACCAACGCCGCGCTTGCGATGGCCAAACCCGCGCCAAGAAACACTTTGCGTGTATCCATCAAACACCCTTTCTGCAATTGTGTGGACATACGTCACACGCAGCGCGAGACGGCGACGTTCACCGCGGAGTCGTGACACGCACCACGTGGGCTGCGGTTGCGTGCAGGGCGATCAGCGTAGTAACGACGGCCGGTGCCGACGCGCCGCCACATGTCGTCCACGGCGGCCTTTGTGCCGAGCCGAAGGATCATCGCGGCCCTCCATAGTCGTAGCTGGTAGCCCTTCGCTGCCGGCTACGACTATGGAGGCTGGCGGCACGTGGCGTGGACCCGAATGTTGGGAGCGAGTCCGCGGTATTGGCCTACACACCCTTCGCCGCACGGACGTGCCTGTCGACTACTGGATCGGAGCGATGCCAGTAAAGAAGT
>JAODNL010000222.1 GCA_025465405.1 Pseudonocardiales bacterium
GCCTGCCGTTCTGGCCTCGACGGAGGTGCCGATTACCACGATCGAGAAGCCACCAGCGACATCTGACGCCGATGACTCCTCGGATCTCAGCACGTTCGGCTACGGGCAGCAGCTGCACCGCAGCGTCGGCAGCTATGGATCGTTCGCCGCCGGCTTCTCGTTCGTCTCGATCCTCACCACCGTGTTCCAGCTCTTCAGCTTCGGCTTCGGCTTCGGTGGCCCGTCGTTCTTCTGGACCTGGCCCATCGTGTTCGTCGGCCAGATCCTGGTGGCCCTGTGCTTCGCTGAACTCGCCGCGCGCTATCCGATCTCGGGCTGCATCTACCAATGGTCGACGCGATTGGGCGGACGGCTCTGGGGGTGGACCGCCGGCTGGCTGATGCTCGTCGCGCAGATCGTCACCGTGGCCGCGGCGGCGATCGCGCTGGAGATCGTGTTGCCCGCGATCTGGTCGGGCTTCGAGATCGTCAGCAACCCGACCGAGAACGCCGTGCTGCTAGGCAGCATCCTGCTCGTCTTCACCACCGTCATCAACGCCGTCGGTGTGCGCGTGATGTCGATGATCAACAGCATCGGCGTCACCTGCGAGATCGTCGGCGTGGTGCTGCTGTGCATCGCGCTTTTCTCGCACGCCAAGCGCGGCCCGGGCATAGTGCTGCACACCGGCGCCGGCGTCGGTCATGGCAGTGCGTACCTGTGGTCGTTCATCATCTCCGGCTTGATGGCGGCCTACGTCATGGTCGGATTCGACAGCGCCGGCGAACTGTCCGAGGAGACGAAGAACCCACGCCGCACCGCGCCGCGCACGATCATCCGCGCGCTGGTGGTGTCGGGCATCGGTGGTGCGTTCATGCTCATCGCCACCCTGATGGCGGCCCCGAGTGTCACCGACGGCTCGCTCGGCGACCCGACCAAGGGCCTGCCGTACGTGCTCACGAGCCGGCTCGGCGACACCCTCGGCCGCGTCTTCCTGGTCGACGTCGCCATCGCCGTGTCGGTGTGCACCCTCGCGATCCAGACGGCGACCACCCGCATGATGTTCTCGATGGCGCGCGATCGGGTGCTGCCGTTCTCGGCGCCGCTCGCCAAGGTCAACGCCCGTACGGGGACGCCGATCCGGCCGGCGATCGTCGTCGGAGTGCTCACCGTCGGGCTGCTGTACCTGAACGTGCACAACGCGGCCGTGTTCCTGGCGCTGTCGAGCGTCTGCATCATGCTGCTCTACATCGCCTACCTGATGGTGACGGCGCCCCTGCTGCTGCGCCGGCTCAAGGGCTGGCCGCACGATGACCGGGCACGGCTGTTCTCCCTTGGCCGCTGGGGCATTCCGGTGAACGTGGTCGCGATCGTCTGGGGCGTCTTCATGGCGATCAACCTGGGCTGGCCGCGGCAGAAGGTGTTCGGCACCACCTGGTACCTGCAGTACTTCCCGGAGCTCTTCCTCGGTGGAGCGATCGTCGTCGGTGCGGCCGCCTACTTCTGGCAGCGCTACGAGAACCGGCGGGAGGCTGCCGCGCTCGACCCGGCCCCGGGTCACGACACCATCGCCGAGGCGGCCGTATGAGTCCGCTGCTCACCCACGATGTCCCGTCGGGCGCGGCCTATTCGGTGCTCGTCCGCGCCGGCCGGGTCGTCCGGTTGACGGCTCTCGACGACGGTGCGAACTGCTCGACACTGCTGTTCGCAGCGCACGACCGCGTCGATCGCCTCAATGTGCCCGACACCTTGAAAGCGCAGATGAGCGCGCGGATCTGTGCGCCGATGGTGCTGATGTCCGACCGTGGACTGGGGCTGGCGTCGGTGACCGGGTCGTCGCTCGACTGGCACGATGCGATCAGCGGGCATTCACTCGACGCGCATGCCGAGCGGTTCGGGGCGTCGTCGTACGGAAGCGATCGCAACGAGTGGCGCCGCTCCGCTCGCCACGGCCTGCTGTCCGAGCTGCGCAAGCACGGCCTCGGCCCGCTCGACCTGCACGCGTGCGTCAACTTCTTCAGCAAGGTGGCGACCTCCGACTCGGACGCCGGGACGCTGACGTGGGTGGGCGGGCACGCGTCCGCCGGTGACTGGGTGACATTGCGGGCCGAGGTCGATCTGCTCGTGGTGCTGTCGACGGCGCCGCATCCGCTCGAACCGTCGTGGCGATCGGGGGCGGTGGGCGTCGAGATCGAGACCGGTTCGCCTTACGGCCGCGACGATCCGTCGATGACGTTCCGCGACGAGTCCGCACGGGCGCTGCTCGCGGCCAAGGAGGTCTTCGTGTGAGCGCGGCTCTCGACACCCTGGCCGTCGAGGAGGCGGTGCTCGACGTCGTGGTCGAAGCCGGTGACGGCTTCGTCGGCACTGTGCCCGCCGGCGGCTCGTTCCGCATCGTCGACCTCAACGGCAACCAGGCCGCCGACACGCTGTTCTTCGACGCGCACGACCTGTCGAACCGGTACAGCGCGATGGACACGATCCGCGAGCAAGGCGCGGTCTACCTGACCACCGGCTCGAAGCTGCTGTCGAGCAACCTGGACCTGCTCGCGACGATCACCGGCGACACCTGCGGCCGGCACGACACGGTGGGCGGGGCGTGTGCGCAGGAGTCGAACGTCATCCGCTACGGCAGGCACACCCGGCACCAGCACGCCTGCCGCGAGACGTTCGTGAAGTACGCGGCGTCGATCGGCATGTCGGCCCGGGGTATCCCACACAACATCAACTTTTTCATGAACGTGCCGCTGACGTCTGACGGTGGGCTCACGTTCGCCGACGGCGTCTCGGCACCGGGCAAGTACGTCGAGGTGCGGGCCGAGCGCGACATCGTCGTGCTGATCAGCAACTGCCCGCAGCTCAACAATCCCTGCAACGGCTGGAACCCGACCCCGATTCGGCTGCTCGGCTGGTGGCAGTGACGGGGACGGTGCTGCGCCCGACGACGTTCGCCGTCGAGGTCGTCGCTCCCGGCGTGCAGACAACCGTGCAGGATCTTGACGGCCGGCACGGCATGTGGGATGTCGGCGTTCCGCCGTCGGGAGCTTGGGACGATCTCGCGTTCGCCCTGGCCAACATCGCCGTGGGCAACGAGCCGAAGGCGGCCGGACTGGAGGCGGTGGTCGTCGGCCCCGTGCTGCGGTTCTCCGCCCGCACGCTCGTCTGCGTCACCGGCGCGGCCGGGGCGGCGACGTTGGACGGGCATCGCCTGCAACCCGGAGTGGTAGCGGTCGCGGGTGAGGGCTCGGTGCTCGACGTCGGGCCGTGCGGCGCGCCGGGCATGCGGGCCTACGTCGCGGTCGCCGGCGGCATCGTGGTGCCGCCCACCCTGGGCAGTCGATCGACCTTCCTGCTCGGGGGATTCGGCGGGCACCACGGGCGCGCGCTGACCGCCGGTGACGAGCTGACGTTCGGCCGCGCCGAGAACCTGCAGGCGCCGGTCGACGTGGCCCCACTGCTGCCGCGGCTGACCGACACCTGGACGTTGCGCGTGTTGCCTGGCCCGCACGGCGCTCCCGAACACCTGACCGCCGACGGGTTCACCGCGCTGTTCGACATCGTGTGGCAGGTCGATCACCGCGCCGACCGTACCGGCGTGCGGCTGGTCGGCCCGGCGCCGCAGTGGGCGCGCGTCGACGGCGGCGAGGCCGGGCTGCACCCGTCCAACATCCACGACAGCGCCTACCCGGTCGGCGGCATCATGCTGTCGGGAGACATCCCGGTGATCGTCGGTCCGGACGGGCCGAGCCTCGGCGGCTTCGTCGTCCCGTGCGTGGTCGTCCGCGCCGATCGGTGGATGCTCGCGCAGCTGCGCCCTGGCGACGCGGTTCGGTTGGCGCCGGTGAGCGCCGAGCACGCCGTGGCGGCGAACGCCGAGCGCGCCCGACTGCTGGCCGAGCCGCGGGCCGCGGTGGCGGCGCTGCTCGACGCGGACTTGGCCGGCCGATCAGCCGACCCGATCGCGCCCGAGCGCGCGCTGCCCGATCCGGTGCTCGCGCGCCGCGACGCCGACGGCCACGCACCCGCGCTCATCGTGCGGCGAGCCGGCGATCACCACCTGCTGCTCGAGGCCGGCCCACCCGTGCTCGACCTGGCGGTCCGGGTCTGGGTGCATCTGCTCGCCGAGCGGCTGCGCGCCGTCGCGGCCGCCGGGCTCCTCGAGTTGGTCGAGGGCGTGCGATCGCTGCTGGTCAAGGTCGACGTCGATGTGCTGCCGCTGGCCGACCTTGCCGGGTTACTGGTCGACCTCGCCGCCGGGGTGCCCGACCCCGAGACGGTGACCCTTCCGGCGCGCGAGGTCAGCTTGCCGCTCGCCTTCGACCACCCGCTCGCGCACGAGGCGATGGCCCGCTACGCCCGCTCGGTGCGCCCGGACGCGCCGTGGTGCCCCGACAATGTCGAGTTCATCCGCCGGATCAATGACCTGGACGAGCGGGCCGATGTGTTCGACATCGTCGCGTCCGCCACCTACCTGGTGGTCGGGCTCGGCGACGTCTATCTCGGCGCGCCGGTCGCGGTCCCCATCGATCCGCGGCATCGCCTGGTCACGACGAAGTACGACCCGGCGCGCACCTGGACACCGCAGAACGCCGTCGGCATCGGGGGCGTGTACCTCTGCGTGTACGGCATGGAGGGTCCGGGCGGCTATCAACTGGTCGGACGAACCGTCCCGGTGTGGCGGTTGGACGCCTCCGGCAGCGCACCGCCGTGGCTGCTGCGGCCGTTCGACCGGCTGCAGTTCATCCCGGTACCGCCCGCCGAGCTGGACGAGCGCCGGGCCGCCGTCGCGTCCGGGCGCGAGGATCTGGTGACCACACCGTCCACGTTCTCTCTCGTCGAGGTGCGCAGGCTGGAGCAGGCGCACGCGGACGAGATCGCGGCGTTCCGGCACCGGCGGCAGGACGCCTTCGACGCCGAACGGCAGCGCTGGGCCGAGGCGGCGCGATGACCACCGCGGCCGTGCACCCCACCCTGCGCGACCTGGATCAGCCCGCCTTCATCTCACTGGTGTCGGATCCGACCGGTTGCGGCGACGGCCCGCTCGCCGGTGTCCCGATCGCGGTCAAGGACAACATCGACGTCGCCGGCCTGCCCACCACCGCCGCATGTCCGGCGCGCGACCAACCGGCGACGGCCACTGCGCCCGCGGTGCAACGGCTGGTCGACGCCGGCGCGGTCGTGCTCGGCAAGACCAACATGGATCAGTTCGCCACCGGGCTGGTCGGGACCCGCTCGCCGTACGGGGCCTGCCACAGCGTCGCGTCGACCGAGCACATCAGCGGGGGCAGCAGCTCGGGCAGCGCGGTGGCGGTGGCCGCCGGGATCGTCCCGCTCGCACTCGGCACCGACACCGCCGGCAGCGGCCGGGTGCCGGCGGCCTTCAACGGCCTGATCGGGTTCAAGCCGACGCGGGGGCTCGTCCCCACCACGGGGGTGCTGCCGGCCTGCCCGTCGCTCGACTGCGTCACGACCCTGACCCGCGACGTGGCGCTGGCCCGCACCGCGTTCGAGTTGATGATCGGCATCGACGCGGCCGACCCGTACTCCCGCCCGATGCCGGTGGCTCCGCCGCCGGGGGTGGCGCAGCGCATGCGGGTGATTGCCGTTCCCGACGGCGAGCTCGACCTCGACGACGCCCAGCGTGTCGCATGGACGGCGGCGCTCATGCACGCCGAGTCGGTGGCGCACCTCGTGCCGGTGCCGGTCGAGTCGTTCCTCGAGGCGGCGCGGCTGCTGTACACGAGTGCCCTGGTGGCCGAGCGCTTCGAGGCGTTCGGTGTGCAGCTCGAATCCGACGGCGCGCACCTCGATCCGACGGTGCGGCGCATCGTGCTCGCCGGCCGCGACCACTCGGCCGCGGCGGTGTTCAGTGCCCAGCGACGGTTGGCCGCGCTGCGGGTCGAGGCGATGCGGACGTTCGTCGGGGCCGATGCCCTGCTGCTGCCCGTGACGCCCGGCCATCCGCGATTGGACGACGTGGCGGCCGACCCGATCGGCGTGAACGCCCGGCTCGGCATGTACACCAACATGGTCAACCTGCTGGATCTATGTGCGATCGCGGTCCCCGCCGGCCTGCGCCCGGACGGGCTGCCGTTCGGCGTCCAGCTCATCGCGCCTGCCTTCGCCGACCGGCCACTGCTCGATCTCGCCGACCGCTGGACCGGCGGCTCGGGCACCCCCGTGCCGACAGACCGAGCACTGGTCGCCGTGGCCGGTGCGCACCTGTCGGGCCAGCCGGCGAACGGCCAGCTCGTCGGCCTGGGGGGACGCCTGCACTGCCGGACCCGTACCGCGCCGGGGTACCGGATGTACCGCGTGCCCGGCCCGTTCCCACGCCCCGGGCTCGTCGACGACCGGACCGGGCCGGACGAGGGGCTCGAGGTGGAGGTGTGGGAGCTGCCGCACGACGGCCTCGGTCAACTGCTGCAGTCGATCGCGCCGCCGCTCGCGCTCGGTCAGGTGCGCCTGGCTGACGCCACCAGCGTCACCGGGTTCCTCGCAACCGGTCAACTCGATGTCGCAGCCGAGATCACCTCGTATGGCGGGTGGCGCGGATACCTGGCGAGCATCGCCCCGTGACTCGGCCGCCCGAGTACCGCATCCGTCGCCTGGACGGCGATCGCCCCGATCATCGCAAGCCACGGCCAGGTTCCAGCTAGCCGGTAGTGGGGTTGGCTGGCTGCCGGGCAGACCGTGGCCCCGTCTATCCGCGATCATGCCGGTAGGCGTACTGCCCGCCCGGGGTTTCACGCGCCGAGGAGGCAGCGATGTTTACCAGTGGACAAAGCGCAGCCTCTGGTGACTGTCCCCACCATGCTGAGGGCGTAGGCCGGCCAGGCGGCCCGCGGGAGGATGCGAACAGCGACATGGCCTACGCCGCCGGTCACGAGAATGGCAAGCGCCGTTGAACGGTGAGGAGTCTCGGGTGCTTGCCGACGAGCAGGCCGCGTTGCGCCGCGTCGCAACGCTGGTCGCGCGCGGGATGCCGCCGGAGACGGTGTTCGCGGCAGTCGTCGAGGAGGCCGGCCGGCTGCTCGGCTCGCACCTGGCCGGGATGGCCCGTTACGACAGCGATGACACGGTGACACTCTTGGCTACCTGGGCCGCCGACGGCGAGCACCCATTGGTGCCGGGTCTGTTGCCGCTCGAAGGCGGCGATCTGGCATCGACGATCTCCACGACGGGCCGACCCGTCCGGCTGGACGACTACTCGGGCGTTCCCGGGCGCATCGCCGCGCTCGTTCGAGGAAAGATCGGGATCGGCTCCTCCGTCGGCAGCCCGATCGTCGTCGAGGGGCGGTTGTGGGGCGCCCTGATCGTCCACTCGAAGCAGACCCACGAGCCGCCGCTCCCGCCTGACACCGAATCCCGTCTGACGGGCTTCACGGAGCTCGTCGCCGTGGCGATCGCGAACGCCGAGAGCCGCGCCGAGCTCGCCCGGTTGGCCGAGGAGCAGGCGGCGCTGCGCCGGGTCGCGACCCTGGTGGCACGTGGGGTGCCGGCCGAGGAGCTGTTCGCGGCCGTGACGAAGGAGGCCGGCCGGGTGCTATCCGTCGAATACGCGGCCCTGAGCCGCTACGAGCCTGACCGGGGGGTTACCGTCGTCGCGGTGTGGGGCAGGACCGGCCACAACGTTCCCACCGGCAACCGGCTGCT
>JAODNL010000243.1 GCA_025465405.1 Pseudonocardiales bacterium
AAGCAGGAAGCCGGCGAACGTCAACGTATAGGCGTTCAAGACCCAACCGAGCGCGTTCTGCGACATGCCCAGATCGCGCTGGATGTTCGGCAATGCGACGTTCACGATGCTCACATCGAGCACCACCATGAACTGGGCGACGCAGACGACAGCGAGCACCAAAGCCGCTGGGCGGGTACGCGAAGCGTCGATACCACGACGCAGCGCGGATGATGCACTCATCAACTCAGACCGTTCTGTCGCTGGATTCGGGCGATCGCGCCCGATGAGCACGGACACAGTCGGCTGCTACACCACCCAACAGGCCCTACCACGCACAGCGCCGGCCGAGCGGACAGTTATTCCCTCGGCGGGTGACCTATCAGCAGGAGGCTTCGGTCAGGACGTCGAGCTCAGCGGTGACCGGATCATCCGCCGGCGCCGAAGGGTTCTCGAGCGCGATGAGGGCAACGGCGACCCCGCACAGCACCAGCGCCGCCGCGATCCAGAAGCCCAGGTGGTACCCGCCCGTGAGCGCCGCCGGGAGCGCGTGACCGCTGTGCAGCAGCTGGCTGGTGCGTCCGGCGGTTACGGTCGCGAACACGGCGAGGCCGAGCGCTCCACCAACCTGGCCGGTCGTGTTCACCAGACCCGACGCGAGACCGGCGTCCTGCGGCGACGCACCGGACATCGCCAGGCCCATCAACGGCGGGAAGCACAGGCCGGCGCCGAGGCCGAGCAACACGAGTGACGGGAAGAGGTGCAGCCAGTACCCACCGCTGACCGGTGCGAAGGCGAACAGAACGAGCCCGACGGTGATCAGGCTCAGGCCGGCGGCGCAGAGAGCCCGGCCGCCGAACCGCGTGATCAGCCGATCCGCGTACCGCACCGAGATCACGCCCATCAGCACCGACACCGGCAAGAACGCGAAACCGATCTTCATCGGGCTGTAGTGCAACACGCGCTGCACATAGAGCGCACCGAGGAAGAACGTGCCGAACATGCCGGCCGCGCCGAACACCTGGATGATGTTTGCACTGCTGAGGTTCCGTGATCGGAAGATACGCAACGGGACCAGCGGGTTGCTCGCGGTCGCCTCGCGCACGACGAAACCGACGAGCAGGACGAGGCTCGCCGCTCCGAAAGTGAGCGTCCGAGCCGAGCTCCAGCCATAGTCGGCGGCCGGCTTGACGATCGTGTACACGCCGAGCATGAGCGAAACGGTGACGAGTGTCGCCCCACTGACGTCGATGCCTCCCCGCAGGCCGGTGCCCGCCCCCGAAGGAACCCAACGCCGGGCCAGCGCCGCCGTCGCGATGCCGATCGGGATGTTGATGAAGAAGATCCAATGCCAGTTGATGGCCTCGGTCAACACGCCGCCGGCCAGGAGCCCCACGGCGCCGCCCGCCGAGGCGACGAATGCGAAGACGCCGATGGCCTTCGCCTGCTCGCGCGCGTCGGTGAACATCGTGACGATCATGCCGAGGATGACCGACGATGTGAGCGCGCCACCGGCGCCTTGTATGAAGCGCGCACCGACGAGCGTCAGCTGGTTCTGTGACAGCCCGCACACTGCGGAGGCCAGTGTGAAGACGCACAGGCCGATCATGAAAACGCGCAGCCGCCCGATGAGATCGCCGAGACGCCCGGCCAACAGCAACAGGCCGCCGAAGGCGATGAGGTACGCGTTGACCACCCAGGCCAGGCTGGCATCGGAGAACCCGAGGTCGGCCTGGATGTAGGGCAGTGCCACGTTCACCACAGTCACGTCCAGGACGATCATGAGCATCCCCGTGCACAGCACATAGAGCGCGATCCATCGGGATCGTTCCGTCGTCATGATGCGTCCCCTTGCTCCAGGTATGTCCCGAGGGCATCGAGAATCCCTCGGGTTCCTTCCTCCCGCTGTGCGTTCGTGTCGAGGCCGTCCAGGTACGCGCCCTGCTCGGTGAGGATGAACCGGGTGCCTCCCCCGTCGGCGACGAATTCGAGCGTCGCCACCGATACCGAGATACGCCGTCCGTCCATGGTCATCTCGTACGAGTAGACGACCCGCGAGTCCTCGACGATGTCCTGATAGAGCGCGTCGTACGTGAACGTCGCACCACCACCCGGGACGCTGCCGGCAAGCGACTCCCGGCCGCCCACGCGAAAGTCGATCACATGGTCGGCATTCTTCTCGATGTCCGGGTCCCCGAACCACTGCTTTTTCGCGTCGGGATCGGCAAACGCGTTGAACACACGCGCAGGCGACGCTGGATACGTCCGGTCGATGACGAACGTGTCGTGGACAACGGTGCGACTCATTGCTTTCCTTTCGGGTTCTTCGCGGTTGGCGACTCCGGAGGGAGGGTGGCCAGGAAGGTGCCGAGGCGATCGAGACGGCGTTCCCACATGGCTTTGCGTGCTTCGATCCACGTCTGAGCGGAGTCGAGCATCTTGAGCTCCAGGTGACAGGTCCGGACCCGGCCGACCTTCTCGGAGCGGACGAGACCGCAGTCCTCGAGGACCCGCAGGTGTTGATGAACCGCGGGCAGCGAGATCGGCAGCGGGGCGGCGAGCTGGCTTACCGACGCCGGGCCGTGCGTCAGCCGCTCGACCAGCTCGCGTCGCGTCGGATCACCGAGCGCCTGGAACACCAGGTCGAGCTCGCCGGCATGCTTAAGCATGTACTTAAGTATTCGGATCCGCGGCGACATGTCAAGTCGGCGGGTGGCTCGTCCGCCTGCCGCGCTCAACGATTGCGCTAATGGTCGCCTTGCAGCCAGTCCATCGCCGCCGCGCAGGCGTGCAGCACGGAGATGTGCCCGTCGTCGGGACGGGACCACAACTGTGACTGCGGCAGTCGTCGATGCATCCAGTCGGCGTGGGTCGGCGGTACGACTCGGTCTTGGCCGCCCTGTATCAGCAGCACCGGCGCGGTGATCGAACTGAGATCGAACCCCCAGGGCGCGACGAATGCGACATCGTCGTCGACGAGTCCGTCATTTCCGGCTGTTCGGCCTGTTGGGCATCTATGCCGAGAGTGGCCCACTGCGCCGAAAGCGCGTCCCAGTCAGCGGAGGTGAAGCTGGCCGGGTCGAACTCGTCGATCTCGGCGAACCGCTCCCTGGCCTCGCGCCCGTCCGCCGCCGCCCGCAAGCCGCCCGGCGCGATCATGCCCGCGAACCAGTCGAAGTCGTCAGTGAACGGCGCAAGCCCGGCCACGCAGACCACGCCCGTGACCCGGTCGGGGCTGATCGCGGCGCAGGCGAGCGCATGCGGTCCTCCTCCGGACGCACCCATCACCGCGAACTGCGCGAGCCCGAACGCATCGGCGACCTGCCCGGCATCCCGTGCCGCCGACGCGACGCTCCGTCCAGGAAGCGGGCTGGAACCGCCGTGACCAGGCCGTCCGTAGGACAACAACCGAATCTCGCGCTCGGCTGCCGCGACGAGCAGCGGTTCCAGCAGCATCCCGGTCTGCGGCGAGCCGTGGTGCCAAACCACCACTCCGCCACGTCCACCGAGCCCGCTGTCGTAGGCCCGAACAACTCGCCCGTCTTCCAACCACACATCCCGACACACGACCACCCACCAACGCTATCGGTGCCGCCGACGCCATCAAGACCACACGATCTATCGGTGCCGGCGGTACGGACGGGGTGGTGATCTTGGCCGGTGCATCCGGGCTGAACAATCGCGTACTTCGCGACGAGTTTCTCGCCGTCAGCGGGCGATCTTGAAGTTGGAGATCGGGGTGCCGAGGCTGGTCATCACGAGCAGCCTGATCTTCACCATCATTTCGGTGGCGCGGGCGGTGCCGATGCCGCCGAGATCGATGATGTCGGTCCAGCCGAACGAGCTCAGCAGGTCGGTGACCACGTGCTTGGCCTCGGCGTCATCGCCTGACACGAAGACCGTGTGATCACCGTCAGAAACCGACTTGGGCACGGTCATGACGTCGCCGACCATCGTGTTGAGCGCCTTCACCACGCGAGCGTCGGGGAACGCGCGCTGGATCTGTTCAGCCAGTGAGTCGCTGTCCTTGAC
Organism: Pseudonocardiales bacterium; assembly: GCA_025465405.1. GTDB lineage: Bacteria > Actinomycetota > Actinomycetes > Mycobacteriales > Jatrophihabitantaceae > RYN-117. Next base: position 4,012 of record JAODNL010000243.1, read on the forward strand.
GAAGAGGTTGGGCGGGAAACCTTGCGAGAAATCCAGCGGATTGGCGACGTCGAGCAGCACCCTGCCGGCGAGGTTGGCCGCGCCCGCGTCGGTGAGGGCGGAGATCGACCCCGCGCCCGAGGTGGCGTTGACCAACAGGTCCGCGCCCGCGGCGGCGTCGGCGAAGCGGGCGAGCTGGATGTGCGGATGTCCCTCGGCCCAGACGCCGTAGCCGGCATTGCCCATTCGGTCGGGCTCGGTCCTCTTGAGGGTGGCGGCCACGTCTCGCGTGCCGATGGCGACCTCGTGGCCCAGACCGGCCAGGCCGTCGGCCAGGGTTCGGCCGGCGAACCCGGTGCCCAGAACTGCGATCTTCACTGTGATCCTCGTCTTGGTCGATCAGGCCGCCGACCTGATGGCCGGCGATCGGGTAGAGCGGGCTCAGGGCCCTCGATAGATAGACCACGTGTACCTGGCGGAGGAATCGCCGCCGGTCAAACGGTCGGACGCCGCTCCCCCGTCGCGGCAGCATGCTCCGCGGGCAGCACGTCGACGTACCCGAATCGCCGCGCGAGCACGGGGTCTGCGAACACCGTGATGCCGGTGATGTGCACCTCGTCGGTCGAGAGCACCGCGATCGCGAAGAACGCCATGACGTCGTCGGGGTTGCGCCGGTAGGCGACGGCCGCCGGCTGCCCATTGGCGATGGTCGGGAACATGCGGTACTCGCCGGGCGTCCGGAGCACGTGACGGGCCAGGAACGGCGCACAGGTCCGCTTTCCGGAGAACCACGTGCTCGTCGGTGTCATCTGCAACGACGCATCGCTGCGGAGCAGGTTCTGCAACGTCTGAGCGTCGGCGTTCTCGAAGGCCGCGATATAGCCGTCGAGAATCGCGCGAGCTTCCGGCGAGTCCGGCTCGACGATGTCGTCGGGAGTCGCTGCGACGTCATCGAGTCGAGCACGTGCGCGCTGCAACGCGCTCTTGACGCCCGGCACCGACATGCCGAGTATCACGGCGACTTCCGTGGCTGGGAAGGCGAGCACGTCACGCAGGATGAGGACGGCACGCTGCCGGGCAGGAAGGTACTGCAGGCTCGCGATGAGGGCCAGGCGCAGGCTCGAGCGGGACGCGACGATCTCGGCCGGGTCGTCCGACCGTCTGAGCACCGAATCCGGGAACGGCTGTAGCCAGGCGGTGTCGACCGGGGCAGGCACCAGGTCCGCGTCGGGATCGTCCCCGGGCGCTCCGAGCCCCGACGGGAGCACACGATGTCCGCTGTGCTGCAGCGCCGTCAGACACGCGTTGGTCGCAATGCGGTACAGCCAGGTCCGGACCGACGAGCGGCCCTCAAAGCTGTCGTACGCACGCCAGGCTCGAAGGTAGGTCTCTTGCACGAGATCTTCGGCGTCGTCGACCGATCCGAGCATCCGATAGCAGTGCGCGAGGAGTTCGCGACGGAAGCGGTCGGCGTCCCGCATGAAATCGGTCCGGTCCGGCTGAACCTCGGCCGGTTGAGACATC
>JAODNL010000277.1 GCA_025465405.1 Pseudonocardiales bacterium
TCCAGGCCGGCGACGATCGCGACCATGATCACCACGAAGATGATGACCACGATCGAGTACGTCACCAGTTCATGTCGCGAGGGCCAGAGGACCTTGCGCATCTCCGAGATGCTCTCGCGGACGAAGCGCATCGGCCCACCACCACGACCACCCGACGGACGGGGCATCGCGGCTTCGGTGCGAGTCGCGGTCACGAGCTCTCCTCTCGGACGTACATCTGTATTGCACGCGTCGTGCGCTACGCAGGGGCGACAGGACTCGAACCTGCAACCGCCGGTTTTGGAGACCGGTGCTCTACCAATTGAGCCACGCCCCTGTGGCGCCCGGCGCGATCTCGCGACAACCGCCGGTGAGCATGCTGACGCAAGGCCACAATGGACCCCGGCGCGTCAGTCTACGGGGCGCGGCCGCCTAGCTCCAACCCGCCGGTGCATCCTGCACCCCACCGGTGAGGTGCGTCCAGACGTCCGCGCGGCTGCCCTGGCGACCCTCGCACGTCTTGATCATGGAGATAGGCCCCGGAAAATCGCGCTGCACGGATCTGGGACCATGGAGGTCATGGGAGCACGGGTGTCAGATCGCATCGCCGCCATCGCCGAATCCGCCACATTGGCCGTCGACGCCAAGGCGAAGGCCCTGAAGGCCGCCGGCCGGCCGGTCATCGGCTTCGGAGCCGGTGAGCCCGACTTCCCGACCCCGGATTACATCGTCGAAGCGGCGGTCCAAGCCTGCCGCGACCCCAGAAACCACCGCTACACGCCCGTCGCCGGCCTGCCGGAGCTACGCGCGGCCGTCGCAGTCAAGACGCACCGGGACACCGGATACGAGGTCGACGGTAGTCACGTCCTGATCACCAACGGCGGTAAGCAGGCGGTCTACAACGCGTTCGCCACGCTCCTGGACCCGGGCGACGAGGTGCTCCTGGTCGCGCCGTACTGGACGACCTACCCCGAGGCGATCAAGCTCGCGGGCGGCGTGCCCGTCGAGGTGCCGACCGACGAGACGAGCGGCTACCTGGCCACCGTGCAGCAGCTGGACGCGGCGCGCACCCCGCGGACGAAGGTGCTGGTGTTCGTCTCGCCGTCCAACCCGACCGGCGCGGTGTACCCGCCCGACCAGGTGGCCGAGATCGGCCGGTGGGCCGCCGAACACGGCCTCTGGGTCGTGACCGACGAGATCTACGAACACCTGGTCTACGGAAGCGCTCGCAACGTCTCCATCGCGACCGTGGCCCCCGAACTGGCCGACCGGGTCGTCGTACTCAACGGCGTCGCGAAAACCTACGCGATGACCGGCTGGCGGGTGGGCTGGATGATCGGCCCGCCCGACATCGTCAAGGCGGCGACGAACCTGCAGTCACACGCGACGTCGAACGTGGCGAATGTGTCGCAGATGGCGGCTCTTGCCGCTGTGAGCGGCGACCTCGCCGCCGTGGCCGAGATGCGCACCGCGTTCGACCGGCGGCGGCGCGCCATCGTGGGCATGCTCGGTGAGATCCCCGGCGTGGTGTGCCCGGAACCGCAGGGCGCGTTCTACGTCTATCCCTCGGTCAAGGGTCTGCTCGGCAAGCCACTGCGTGGCACCGTGTCGATGAGCTCAGCCGAGCTGGCCGGCCTCATCCTCGACGAGGCGGAGGTGGCGGTCGTTCCTGGCGAGGCGTTCGGGACGCCGGGCTACCTGCGCCTGTCCTACGCGCTGGGTGACGACGACCTGGCCGAGGGCATCGGCCGGATCGCGAAGCTGGTCGCCGAATCCTGACTCACAGGCTCAGTGCAGGGCACCGGCTCGCTTCAGGATCGCGACGGCCTGCGGGTACTGCCTGATGGCGGCCGCGAAGTCGGCCGGGTTCGCGATGCGCCAGGCGTTCTGGTTGACGTAACAGCGCACCGCCGCATCCCACCGCGCGGCGCCCACGGCCGCGCGCGCCGCCTCGAGCGCCGCGGCACCCTTCGCGTACGTGACGAAGTAGTAGGCCTGCGCGTCAGCGCCGTAGGACTCGGTCGAGCGGTCGACGGTGCCCGGCGCGTCCAGCGTCCCGGGCTGCTCGAGATCGCCGTTGACCAGTTCCTCCGAGTACACCGCGAACGCCTCGTCCAGCCACGGGTGCAGCGCCTGCGAATCGCCGACCATCGCGTAGAACCACTGGTGCGCCGTCTCGTGGACGACCACGAGCCGGGATCCGTCCAGCATCAGGATCGAACTGGGGTACTCGATGCCACCGCCCTCCGCCGGCAGCCGCGCGACCGACAGCGACGGGAACGGGAACGGCCCGAAATGCGCCGACAGCTGCGTAATCGCGCGGACGAATTCGGGCACCAGCGCGTCCCGCACGCTCGGGCTGAACGCTCCGACGCGTAGGCGCACGCCACGCACCACGGTGTCGGACACGCTGAACGGGCCGACGGCGACGCTGACGTCGCGGGCGGTCGCGATCGTCGAATGCCAGGTGCGGGTGGCTCCGGCGGCGGGTGGGGTGATCGGGTCGCCGGACATGATGACGGTGTCCGCGGCGGGCGCTGTGACGGTGAGATCGGTGTCCATGGCTTCGCTGGTCGCGCTCTCCGCCGTGAACTTGAGGAAGTCCTCCTGGTGCCAGCCGAAGCCGCGCTCCCAGGCCAGCAGCGGCTGTCCGGAGGCGAACCAGGCGTAGCGGTTGGCAGCCTCGCCGGTGCGGCCGAACCGGTCGAACGACCCGTTGCCCAGAGTCAGGGTGAACGCGATGTCGGCCGTGATGGTCGTGCCGGCCGGAACCGGCCGGCGAAACGGCAGGTGCAGCAGGCCGCCCTGCGTTGCGGGCGCCGCCCCCGCGGCCGTGTACGTCGCCGGGTCCGCGCCGTGGTCGGCCTTCGCCGACGTGACAACGATCTTGTTGCCCGCAGCCACCGTCGGCGCGGTGTTGGCTGTGAGCCGGAAGACGAGCTCGGTGACCGCCCGATCCGGTGTGAATGCCACGTGCTCGCTCCCGCGAACGGTCGTGAGGTCCGGGCTGACCGTGAAGGCCAGCGAGACCTTCGGCCGAGTCGGGTCGGGATCGGCATAGGTCGCGGGACAGCCACCCGCGGATGGCGCGCGGGAGGTGGGCGCCGGCGCGGCGGACGAGGTGCCGGCCCGCGGCGCCGCTGTGCCGCCGCGGCCAGACGTGGTGCTCGTGCAGCCCGCCGCGATCAGGCACGCGGCAAGCACGCCGATCCAGCGCCGGCCGGAGCCGGTCAGCGGCTGTCGCCCACCCACGTCGCGACTCCCTCGACCTTCGGGCCCATCATGCGCTCGATGGTCATGACGCGCCCGCTGTCGCCACCGGCAGCCGGACGACGGCTCGGGCCTTGGCGAGCACGGTCTGGCCGTTCACGGTCGCGGTGAGATCGACGTCCACCAGGCCGTCGTCGCGGACCTCGCGCACCGTCCCGCTGACGTGCAGGGTGCCGCCCTCCGGATCGGGTACCACCACTGGTCGGGTGAACCGCACGCCGTACTCCACGACGGCGCCTGGGTCGCCCGCCCAATCGGTGACCACGCGGATCACCGTCGCCATCGTGTACATACCGTGCGCGATGACGTTCGGCAGTCCCACCGACGTCGCCACCCGCTCGTTCCAGTGAATCGGGTTGAAGTCACCGGACGCGCCGGCGTAGCGCACCAGGTCCGCCCGCGTGATCGGGAACTCCTGCGCGGGAAGCTCCTGGCCGGGGCTCGGCACGGCAGTCATGCAGTTCCCCTCGCGACGATCGTCGAGTAGGCGGTGAGCACGGCCTCGCCGTCGACGGTGCTGACGTCCGCTCGCGTCGACACGATGTCGTTGCCGGCGGCGGTCCGGACGTCCTCGACCGTGACCACCACCTGCAGCACGTCGCCGGGCCGGATCGGCCGGACGTGCACGAAGCGCTGCTCGCCGTGCACGACCCGGGAGTAGTCGATGCCGAGGTCGGGGTCGTCGATGACCTGACGCCCGGAGGACATGGTCACGACGATGCCGAACGTCGGCGGTGCGATCACGTCGGGATGCCCGAGCGCCCGGGCCGCAACGGGGTCCCGGTAGGCGGGGTTCGGGTCGCCGACGGCGTCGGCGAACTCGCGGATCTTCTCGCGTCCCACCTCATACGGCGAGGTCGGCGGGTAGACGCGACCGACGAAGGATGCCTCGACGCTCATGGTGCAGACGGTAACGGTTGGGGTGTCCCGTCTCTCCGCCTTTCCCCGCTGGTGACCGATCGAGCGGCCGAATTCGGTCACCAGCGGGGAAAACGGCGGACCGCGACGTGACGAAGCCCCGCCTGGCAGTTGCCGGGCGGGGCTTGTCGGTGTCCGATGCGCGTCAGCGCGTCTCGCGGTGCTCGGTGTGCTTGCCGCAGTTCGGGCAGAACTTCTTCATCGCCAGGCGGTCGGGGTCGTTGCGCCGGTTCTTCTTGGTGATGTAGTTGCGGTGCTTGCACTCCTGGCACGCCAAGGTGATCTTCGGACGGACGTCGGTGGCTGCCATGGTCGTGCCCTTCGGTGGTGGACTTTCGGATGGGCCGGTCTGCGACGACCGGCTCGTAGCGAGGGCCGGATTTGAACCGGCGACACAGCGATTATGAGCCGCTTGCTCTGCCAGACTGAGCTACCCCGCCCTCGGCGGCCACAGACCGATCGAGTCCGGGGCTGCCTGAGCCCCCTTACGGAATCGAACCGAAGACCTTCTCCTTCCCATGGAGACGCTCTGCCGACTGAGCTAAGGGGGCTGTCGCTCGCGCCGCGCGGCGCTTGCGCCAGCGCACGAGCTTACACGACAACACCGGCGCTCAATTCGGTGTTCCGCGACCGCAGAAGGCCAGCGACGCTCGTCTCGAAATCTTGGCAACACCCTCGGTTCAGGCCAGACTCGGCTCGAGAATCGAAGGAGCTGCCCATGCCCGTTACGTCCGAGCTCACCACCCTGCACCGCGTCCTCGGCGACCTGCGATCGGTCGTCGGCTCGGTCCGCAGTCGCTACGGCGACATCCCGGCGGTCAGGAGGCTGCTCGGCGACGTCGACCGCATCGACCTCGACGCGTCCGAGCTGGACCACGTGCCACCACCGCCGGAGTCCCGCCCGGTGGACGTGCAGGTGCTCGACGACCGGCCGATCGACCCGTCGCTGTGGGCCGATGCGGACGACGAGGGTCTGGGCGGATACCACCGGGACGGGAGCAGGTGACGCGCGCGCGGAGCCTTCCGACCGGCACCCTCGCACCCGGACGCGCCGACGTCCCGGCGCGCACGCTGCGGACCGACCGCTGGTGGCAGACACCGCTGACCACCGTCGTGCTGCTGTCCAGCTGGGTCATTTACGCGGTGGTCCGGACGGCCAGCCAACGGGCCTTCTTCGTCGAGCGCTACCACTACCTGTCGCCGTTCAGCTCGCCGTGCGTCACCACCTCGTGCCCCCAGCCGGCCCGTGACCTCGGTACCTGGTTCGGGCACTTCCCGCCGTTCGTCCCGCTGGCAGTACTCGTGCTCCCGTTCCTGCTCGGCTTCCGCCTGACCTGCTACTACTACCGCAAGGCGTACTACCGCTCCTTCTGGCAGTCACCGCCGGCCTGTGCGGTCGCCGAGCCGCACGCGAAGTACACCGGCGAGACGCGCTTCCCGCTGATCATCCAGAACGTCCACCGGTATTTCTTCCTGGCGGCCGTGCTCATCTCGGTCCTCAACACCTGGGACCTCATCCGAGCGTTCACCGGCAAGGACGGCGGGTTCGGCATCGGCCTCGGCACGCTGATCATGCTGGTCAACGTGGTCATGCTGTGGACGTACACGCTCTCGTGCCACTCCTGCCGGCACATCACCGGCGGGCGGCTCCGCAACTTCTCGGCCCACCCGCTGCGCTACCGGGCCTGGACGTTCGTCTCCAAGCTCAACACCAGGCATATGGAGCTGGCGTGGATCACGCTCGGCACGCTGATGCTGACCGACGGCTATATCGCGTTGGTCGCATCCGGCACATTTGGTGACCCACGCCTGGTCAACTGAACCATCGAAAGAGAATGAGGAGTTCGCATCCCCTGTGAGCGAAATCGAGAAGCACAACTATGACGTCCTGATCATCGGTGCCGGCGGCGCCGGACTGCGGGCCGCGATCGCCGCCCGCGAGGAGGGCATGCGGGTCGCCATCATCTGCAAGTCGCTGTTCGGCAAGGCGCACACCGTCATGGCCGAGGGCGGCATCGCGGCATCGATGGGCAACGTCAACAGCAACGACAACTGGCAGGTGCACTTCCGCGACACGATGCGTGGCGGCAAGTTCCTGAACTCGTGGCGGATGGCCGAGCTGCACGCCAAGGAGGCTCCGGACCGGGTCTGGGAGCTCGAGACCTACGGCGCGCTGTTCGACCGGACGCCCGAGGGCAAGATCAGCCAGCGCAACTTCGGCGGTCACGAGTACCCGCGGCTGGCCCACGTCGGCGATCGCACCGGCTTGGAGCTGATCCGAACGCTGCAGCAGAAGATCGTGTCGCTGCAGCAGGACGACGCCCGGGCGGTCGGCCGCGACGGCGCGGACGAGGGCAAGATGCGGGTCTTCGCGGAGTGCACGATCACCGAGCTGCTGCGCGACGAGGACGGCACGATCTCCGGGGCGTTCGGCTACTGGCGCGAGTCCGGTCGGTTCGTCGTGTTCCGCGCGCCGGCCGTTGTCCTCGCCACCGGCGGGATCGGCAAGTCGTTCAAGGTGACGTCCAATTCGTGGGAGTACACGGGTGACGGCCACGCCCTCGCGCTGCGGGCCGGATCCACCCTGCTGAACATGGAGTTCGTGCAGTTCCACCCCACCGGCATGGTCTGGCCGCCCTCCGTGAAGGGCATCCTCGTCACGGAGTCGGTCCGCGGCGACGGTGGTGTGCTCCGCAACTCCGAGGGGAAGCGGTTCATGTTCGACTACGTCCCCGCCGTGTTCCGCGGGCAGTATGCGGAGACGGAGGACGAGGGCGACCGCTGGTACACCGACCCGGACCACAACAAGCGCCCCCCGGAGCTGCTGCCCCGCGACGAGGTCGCTCGTGCGATCAACTCCGAGGTCAAGGCCGGCCGCGGGTCACCGCACGGCGGGGTGTTCCTCGACATCGCCAGCCGCCGTCCGGCGGCGGAGATCCTGCGGCGGCTGCCGTCGATGCACCACCAGTTCAAGGAATTGGCCGACGTCGACATCACGGTCGAGCCGATGGAGGTCGGGCCCACCTGCCACTACGTCATGGGTGGCGTCGAGGTCGAGCCCGACACCGAGGCGGCTCGTACGCGCGGACTGTACGCAGCCGGCGAGGTCGCGGGCGGAATGCACGGCTCGAACCGGTTAGGTGGAAATTCTCTGTCGGACCTGCTGGTGTTCGGGCGGCGCGCGGGCATCGCCGCCGCCGAGTACGTGCGGTCGTTGCGCGGCAGCTACCCGGCGATCACCGACGTCCAGGTCGACGCCGCGTCGCGCACCGCGCTGACGCCGTTCGACCCGCCGGATCCGGCTGCGACGGAGAATCCCTACACGCTGCACCAGGAACTGCAGCAGACGATGAACGACCTCGTCGGGATCATCCGCAAGTCCGAGGAGATGCGCGAGGCGCTCGAGCGGCTCGAGCAGCTGAAGGCCCGCGCCCGCAACGTCGGCGTCGAGGGGCACCGGCAGTTCAACCCGGGCTGGCACCTCGCGCTGGACCTGCGCAACATGCTCGCGGTCAGCGAGTGCGTAGCCCGCGCGGCCCTGATGCGGGAGGAGTCACGGGGCGGGCACACCCGCGACGACTTCCCGGCGATGCAGGCGAGCTGGCGCCAGGTGAACCTGGTGTGCTCCGCGGTCGGCGACAGCATCGAGGTCGTAGAGCAACCCATGTCGCCGATGCGCGAGGACCTGCTGGCGCTCTTCGATCGCGACGAGCTGGCCAAGTACCTGACCGACGAAGAACTCACCGGTTTGACCGAAGGGGCCACGGCATGACGTACAAAGCCCATTTCCGGGTGTGGCGAGGCGACGCCGACGGCGGCGAGCTCACCGATTACGACGTCGAGGTCAACGAGGGTGAGGTCGTGCTCGACATCATCCACCGGTTGCAGGCAACCCAGGCCGGCGATCTGGCGGTCCGGTGGAACTGCAAGGCGGGCAAGTGCGGCTCGTGCAGCGCCGAGGTCAACGGGATGCCGCGGCTGATGTGCATGACTCGCATGTCCACATTCGCCGAGGACGAGACGGTGACGGTGACGCCGATGCGCACCTTCCCGGTCATGAAGGATCTGGTCACCGACGTCTCCTACAACTACCGCAAGGCGCAGGAGGTGCCGGCCTTCGCACCGCCGGCCGGCCTGGCACCCGGCGAGTACCGCATGGCGCAGGTG
>JAODNL010000322.1 GCA_025465405.1 Pseudonocardiales bacterium
CCTAGCCGGAGATCGCCAGGTAGTGCGTCACGAGGTCGTCCTCGTCTCGGGATACGGCGGCTACCTGGACTTCCACAGCACTCTGGTGCTCGGCGGAGGCACCGGGGCCTCGGAAGGGGACGGCACCGCGCCCGCTCCGGTAGATGGGAGCACCCGTGGTGATTAGTCCGGTCATGCGGGACAGTGCCACCGCGACCTTCTTCGACGGTACGCGCGACAGGGCGTTACTTCTGCGGCGCCGCCGAAGCGCGGGGGATTACCTCGACCCCGGCATCGAGCCCGCGCCGTCCGAGGAAGCGGATCTGGAATACGTGCCCGCCAGCGGCCGCGCGCGCGTGGTTTCTTGGGCGACCCTCTACAGCCAGGGCGGGGACACGGACGAACCGGTTCGCACCGTTCTCGGCATCGTCGAGCTCGACGAAGGGCTCTGGTGGTGGAGCCAGCTCGTCGATGTCGATCCCGACGCCGACCTGGAGGGCTTGCCGGTTCAGGTCGACTTCGTGCCCTCGGGTCCGGATCCCGAGGACGAAGTCGTGCCGGTCTTCCGGCCGGCGGGGCCAGAGTAACTCAGCTGACGGAGGATCGATGAACGCGACAGAACCGGTAGTGCTGGTCGAGCAACGTCGCCATATCCTGGTAATCACCCTGAACCGGCCCGAGGCGAGGAACGCGATCAACGCCGAGGTCAGCACCCTCGTGGGCGAGGCGCTCGTCCACGCCGACGCGGATCGCGAAGTTCGGGTGGTCGTCCTGACCGGCGCCGGCACGCTGGCCTTCTGCGCCGGCGCCGACCTCAAGGCGGTGGCCCGGGGCGAGACGCTGTTCGCCCCCGAACACCCAGAGTGGCGTATCGCCGGGTACGTCGGGCACCCGATCAGCAAGCCCACCATCGCGGCGGTCAATGGCGCCGCGCTGGCCGGCGGCCTGGAACTGGTGCTGGCGAGCGACCTCGCGGTGTCCGTCGAGTCCGCGACGTTCGGCCTGCCCGAGGTCTCGCGGGGGCTGTTCGCCGCGGCGGGTGGGGCTTTCCGGCTCCCGCACGACCTTCCGCGCAAGATCGCGATGGAGATGATCTTCACGGCTGAGCCGATCGACGCGGCCCGCGCGCTCCGCCTCGGTCTGGTGAACCAGGTTGTCGCGGACGGCACAGCGCTGGATGCGGCGATGGCGCTGGCCGAGAAGATCGCCGAGAACGCGCCGCTGGCCGTGCAGGCCAGCAAGCGCGTGGCGACCGGGTTGTACGACGGCAGGGTGACCAACGAGGCAGGCGCCTGGCGGCACACGGACGAGGAGCAGGCGCGACTGCGGGTCAGCCGGGACCTCAAGGAAGGGGTCACGTCGTTCGTCGAGAAGCGGCCGCCGGTGTGGCAAGCGCAGTAAGGCCCTTTGGCGGGTGCCAAGCGCGGCGACGGCGGCAAGGGGCCGCTATCGGAGCGAACCCCCCATGAGGCTGCTGATCCTTACGAGGCGATCCCGACGTCGCTAGCGATCCGTGGGAGCGCGTCGTGCGATCATCATGGGCGACGCGGGCTGCGAGAGCAAGTGACCGCGATCTTGAAGAGTTCGAGCTAAGCGGAAACTAGCCGGTGGCGCAGCTCGCCAATGCCCTCGATGCTGGTGACCAACTCATCGCCAGGAGCGAGGAAGACCTGCGGCTTGCGAGCAACCCCGACACCAGCCGGGGTCCCGGTGAAGATGACATCGCCCGGTTCGAGGCTCACGACATTCGACAACTCGGCCACCATCGCTGGAATTGAGAACACCATGCTGGAGGTGCGGGCTTTCTGCATCTGCTGGCCGTTCACCGTACATCCGATTCCTAGATCGCCGGGGTCGGTGAACTCGTCGGTAGTGACCAGCCAAGGGCCCGATGGGCTGAACCCGCGGAACGACTTACCCAGCCCCCATTGCGGAAAGGGCCCTCGAAACTGCACGGCGCGGTTGGTGATGTCCTGTCCGACGGTCAGGCCCGCGATGTAGTCCCAGCCCTGTTCGACTGCGACGTTGTCGGCATGCTTACCGATCACCGCGACGAGTTCGGCCTCCCAGTCCACCCTGTCCCCGCTCAGGACGATGTTTCCGACGGGACCGGTGAACGACGAGGGCCACTTTGTGAACACCAGGAGTGAGTCGGGAACATCCGACCCACTCTCTTCGGCGTGCGTGGGGTAGTTCACGCCAATCGCGAACACCTGGCGGGGTCGGGGCGCTGGAGCGCCGAGGTCCTTCATGTCGAACGGCTTCGCCTCGCCGCTGCCTTGATTGACCGCCGCCCACTGAGTGAATTCGTCCCACCGCTCGTACGCGGCCTGCGGATCGGGGCCGAACCGCCCTGCACTGGCTTGCTCGACGTCGACGCCACCCAGGTCAGTGAACAGGGTAAGCCGTTCGGAGAGGTTACCGATACGCATGTTGCTCCTCGCTCTCAAGACGTGCTGTCACCAACGAGTGGGTCTCGCGGCACGGTGACGGCGACTAGCTCGGCTGCGGCCAGCTATTGAGTTCCGTCAACTCCGACAGCTCGTTCTCGATGTCCCATCGTCTGCGCTGAAGCACACCGCGTCTAACACCAACTCACTACGTGATTGATAGTCGCCGTGGACATAGCCGCGGCTGAAACCGCCCCACGAACCAGAGTGCACACTCGACCCGGGATGACGCCGGCAGGACCTCGGACCTGACCCTGCACGCCCGCCACGCCCAACCGGACCGCCCAAACCGCCGCAGTCCCGCGTCGAAGCCCCACCTGATGGGCCGCAACAGCTCGTATCAGTCGCTGTAGCTGACACGCAGGGCCTGTCCGCGCTTGACATCCACAACTATGTGCGTACCGCATATCAATCGGTGCCGACCTTGGTGTTAGACGAATCACAGAGTCCGGCTTAGCCTAGTTCTGCATGTGCAAGGAACCGAGGTTCCTCGGCCTTGACGCTAGGAGCACGCATGGGGTCACTGTTGGGCCTGTCCACGTCTAGTGCAGTCCGTGCTGCCACTGGTGG
>JAODNL010000052.1 GCA_025465405.1 Pseudonocardiales bacterium
GGCTCCACCCACCGGATCTTCACCCACGGCCAACGGTTAGCGATGATCGCCCGCGACCAAGGCTGCAGCTTCCCCGGCTGCACCATCCCACCGGCCTGGTGCCAAGCCCACCACATCACCGACTACGTCTTGACCCGCCACACCCGCGTCGACGACGCCACCCTGCTGTGCGGAACCCACCACCGCGACCACCCCAAACTCGGCTGGACCTGCACCATGACCAACGGCACCCCACACTGGACCCCACCGGCATGGATCGACCCCACCCAAACCCCCCAACGCAACCGCATGCACCACCCCACCCTCGTCTAGGCGACACATGCCGCCGGAGGCTGCTCCGGAAGTACGGCGCCGCCCAGTAGGCCCTTTCGCTTGATCAACAGCACCAAAATCGTCGCTATTGCAGGGCTTCGATAGACAACCGCAGGGGGTCTGTCGAACGTCTGGAACGTCCGGAACGGCCTGCACGGCGAGGAATAGCGAAGCGACCGCACGCCGCCGGCGCCCACACCTGGAGGCGCATTGGAGCGCACCTAGCAAATTAGTGTTCGCGAGAAATTAGTGTTCGCGAGTTAGACGTCCGCACCAACGGTGGCCAGCGCCACGCCACCGGTGCCGTGGACGGTGAAAGCGGACTCCCGTGCCGCGACGAAGGCAGCATGGCCCGGCGTCAGCTCCACGGACGCTCCGAGTGCCTCGACGCGGGCGTGGCCGTCGAGGCACAGCACGATGTGCGGCCCGTGCGAGCCGACGACGCGGCGGCCAATGTCGGCGTGCTCGGCGTGCTCGGCGTGCTCGGCGTGCTGGGCGCGCTGGGCGTGGTGGGCGTGATGGGCGTCGTGCTCGGCGTGGGCGTCGTGGGCGTCGTGGGCGTCGTCGGTGTCGTCGGTGTCGTCGGTGTCGTGGGCGTCGTCGAGATCGAGCGTCGACAGCGAGAAATCGGGCACCAACGTCTCGTACATACGGCCCGAGCCGGAGTCCTGTACGAGGCGACGCGGTTCGGTGAGGGGGGTGAAGTCGGTGACCTTGAGCAGTTCGGCGACGTCGACGTGCTTGGGGGTGAGGCCGCAGCGCAGCACATTGTCGCTGTTGGCCATGACCTCGATGCCGGTACCGCGGAGGTACGCGTGCACGTTGCCGGCGTCGAGGTAGATGGCCTCGGCGGGCTCGAGACGGATGTAGTTGAGCAGCAGCGCGAGCACGGCTCCGACGTCGCCCGGAAAGTCGGCGTTCGCGATCGCGACGGCGCGGGCGGTGCCGGCCCATTCGGACTCGGCAGGGATCGCGGCGGCGCGACGGGTGACTTCAGCCACGAGCAGCGCGGGATCCGGCAGCGCCAGCACATGGGTGAACGCCGCGCGCAGGCCGTCGGGCCCACTGAGCAGGTCACGCAACACGGCGAGCTCGGGAATGTCCAACTCGTCTAGCAGGCGCAGGGTGTCGGCAACCGGGCGGAATCCGCACAGCGCCTCGAACGGCGTGAGCGCGCAGAGCAGCTCGGGCTTGTGGTTTGGGTCGCGGTAGTTGCGCTCCGGGGAATCCTGCGGGATCCCGCGCGCCTGCTCGGCGGCGAAGCCGGCCTGCGCCTGCTCGAGGTTGGGATGCACCTGTATCGACAGCGCCCGGTCCGCGGCAAGGATCTTGAGCAGGAACGGCAGGCGCGGGCCGAACCGGTCCACGGTGGCCGCGCCCAGCAACCCGACCGGATCGGCGGCGATCAGGGCCTCGAGGTCCGACGCGTGGTCAGCGGCCGGCGACGGATCGTCGGGATGCGCGCCGAACCAGAGCTCGGCGACTGGCCGCCCGTCCGGCTCGATGCCGAGCAGGCCCGGGATCGCGGTGGGGGATCCCCAGGCGTAGTTGCGGGCCACGCCGTCGAGGGCGACCACGGCAGGTACGGACCCCGACGGCCCCGGCGTCGGGACATCCGATTGCCGTCCAGCCGGTGCGCGATCGACGTCCGGTTCGAGATAGATGACGCGCGCCGACGGGACGGCGGTGCGCACTCGCTGCTCGGCGGCGTCGATCGCCGCGGCCACGTCATCGAGCGTGGCGCCCGGCGGCATCGCCACCTTGGCGCCGACGAGTAGCTCCTCCGGACCGAGGTGCATCGTGCGCAGGTGGATGACGCGCTCGATGCCCGGTCCGACGAGCGCGTTGGCGATCGCGGCCACCTGCGCCGGTGCCGCGGCCTCGCCGACCAGCAGGCTCTTCGTCTCGATCACCAGCACGACGGCGACGGTGACGAGCAATACCCCGATCGCACACGTGCCGATGCCGTCCCACACCGCCTTGTGCGTCGTGGCCGACAGCCCGACGCCGGCGAAGGCGAGCACGAGACCGATCAGGGCGGCGACATCCTCGAGCAGTACCACCGGAAGCTCCGGCACCTTGGCGTGCCGGATGAACGCGAACCAGCTGTCGGAGCCCTTGAGCGGACGCGACTCGTGCACCGCGGTGCGCAGCGAGAACGACTCGAGGCCCATAGCGACCGCGAGCACGACGACAGCGACGAC